>NZ_JBANSO010000089.1:0-1349 GCF_037070225.1 Vreelandella indica | reverse complement strand
GGTTCTTCGTCACTTCACGTGGATTTGGCCTGATCGAATAGGCGGCCCACCGGGCTCCCAATCAGGTAGATCATGGCGATAAAGTTGGCCTCGTTCCGGTAGCCACGTGCCCGTGACCGAGCCGCTTGGAACAGACCATTCATTCCTTCCAGTCTTGCGTTCGTCAGTCCCGAGAGCCAGCGTCTGACCACCGCGTCGGCGTGCCGCTCAAGCGTCGCCAGGGCTTTCCCCATCGGCTCCAGCAGTGACTTTTCAGACACCGCCGCCTGCATGACCTTGAGGTAGTTCGTGATGCGCCACCGAGCCGCTCTGGGCGTTGGAGCCTTCTGGATCCAGCGTAGCTTCTCCTTGATCACCCAGGCATCGGCCGTGGCGCTCTGATCGGCTACCAACTCCTGGAGCGCCGAAAGCTGTTTGGGTGTCAGGTTCTTGTTATCCAGGTTCTTCAGCAGGGCCCAGCGCAGCGACTTGGGGTGCCCCTGCTCCCGGCGCTCTTTCTTGCGTACCTCGTCCAGCCGCTTGGTGAAGGTCTGTACGATATGGAACCAGTCGACCGTTACCTCGGCCTTGGGAAGGTGCTCGGTCACGCCACTAAGGAAGGCTGGCGACATATCGCAGACGACCTCGACCACATTATTCGGGTCGCCGCCATGGGCCGCCAGGAAGGCGCTGAAAGCCTGGATGGCATCCTTGCCGCAGCCTGGGACGGCAAAGATAACCGGTTCCCGCTTGCGCTGCATGTCGAGGAACACCGTGACATAGCGATGACCGCGCCGGGAGGCGGTTTCGTCCACGCCGACCGTCACCACCTTGGACAGATCCAGTTCCCCCAACATGCGGCCAACGTAGTGGTGCACGATGCGCCATAGTCGTTTGTCGGAAATCTCCAACTGGCGGGAGACGGCCAGTACCGGCATCTCCTTGACCAGTGACATGGCCGCTTGCTCGAACAGCAGGGTAAAGTCGCTGCCCGGCCGGGCCCAGGGCACCTCTATGCGCTTGACGCCATGGTCAGGACACTTCGTGCGCGGCACGCGAGCATGCAGGTAACAGTGATGCTGAAAGAAGTTCAGATGCCGCCAGGTTTTGTCGGCAAAGTCATGAGCTTGGCAGGCCTTACCACATTCTGGGCAGGGATAGAGACTGCCTCGCTCCGCCTCGACATAGAGGTCCAGGCGGTGGGGCGACACGGCGGTATCCAGGTACTGGTTCTTGAGGATCCAGGGCGCTTCCAAGCCCAGGCCGAGTGTTAGAATCTGGGTGCCGTCCATGTCATACCTCCTGCCGCTGTGGAGGTCATATTCTGGCCCAGCTCAGGGGGCGAATTCCACACCCAACGTCGAAGAGCC
>NZ_JBANSO010000088.1:0-1471 GCF_037070225.1 Vreelandella indica | reverse complement strand
CCCGGATTTCTCATAGCACCTCAGCAAGTACCGCACCCAGGCCGCCATGCTATTAAAAACCTATTGGTACATCTTAAATTGCCTACTTTTTAACCACTTTCCGTCGTTCAGATACACTTCCCCCTTTCCCCCATTGCGTCGGGCCGGGGGCGCCCGCGCATTCAGTTCGGCACCAACCGCCTGACGAGATCGGATAGTTGCGCTTTATAGGGGTAGCTGTCACTCATCAACACCCGGATTCGGCGCGTATTGCGGATGATGACCGCGCCCACTTTGATGAGTTTGAGCCTCAGGTTGCTTGGGCTCATGCGCTCAAAAGGGGTCTTCTTCAGGTAAGTACGTAAGCGCTCGAACAGCGTATAGGCGAAGCCCGATAAGATCAGCCGCCACTGATTGGCCCACCAGTGCGTACTGGAGGTCCGGTCAGCAAACAGGCTCAGTTGTTGATCCTTGATTCGGTTTTCCATGTCGCCCCGAGCACAATACTGCTCGTAGTAAAGCTTGAAGCCGTCGTCGTAACGGGAGCTGATGATAAATCGGGGATTGGAGCCCAGCTCGCTTTCTTCTAGACGAGCGACCACCCAGCGTGGGTATTTCCAAGAGTGTGCTTGATACGGGAAGCGGAACGTCTCTGCCACTTTGCCTCCCACCTGCCATTGGGTCTTGCGCACCAGCATCATGGGCACGTCCACTTCCTTGAGCAGCCGACTGTTCTTACCGATACCCACGATATAGTCAACGTGATGCCGATCGCACCAGTTCAGCATCCGGGGGCGACAAAAGTGACTATCACCTCGTAACACAATGCGCGTATCGGGCCAGTACTGGCGGATAAAGCGCACCAGTAACGCCAGGATGGCCCAGCTGTGATGGCTGTCGCTGTGGTCACTGGTACGCAGATAGCTCACTAGCAGATGGCGGCCACAGAAGACATACAGCGGGAAGTAGCAGTGGTGATCATAATAGCGGTTAAAGAACTTCCCGGGTTGCTCGCCGTGCACGGGAATATCGGTGCCATCAAAGTCCAGCACGATTTCCTTGGGGGGTTGGTCATGCTGCTCAATGAAGTGATGCCACAGTAACGCATGGGCCTTCACCATCGCTTGCCGGTCTACCTTCTGCTCGCTCCGACACAGTGTAGACTTACCCGCCAAGACTTCATCTTCACCTAGCGCGGTCTGAAGCGCTTGGTCGTAACGTAGGGCCTCATGGTCGTTAAAATCTTCGTAGCCCGCGGCGACACCGAACACCCGCTGACGCACCAGAGTGTCGAGCTTGTGACGAACCTGTTCCGGTGCGCGGGGATCATGAAGCACGGAGGCCAAGCGGTGCGTCAGACGATGTTGTTTATCGACTTCCCGTAGCAAGAGCAATCCAGCATCGGAGGTGATGTGGCCCCCAGAGAAATCGGCTTCAATTTGCCGGCGTGAGAGTGGCGAGAAGGTCAGTTTTTCAGGTACCATTTTGGAAG
>NZ_JBANSO010000087.1:0-1548 GCF_037070225.1 Vreelandella indica | reverse complement strand
TCTACCACCTGTTTGACGGCTTCGATTTTGAATTCTTCAGTGTAGCGGGGATGGCTCATGGTTCCTCCTAGATACCTTTAGTATAAGGCCTGGAGGTGTCTACGAAACCTGGGGCGATTCATTCTGCCATGTTTCGTAGTTTACCCCATTCATGACCATCCACCTTAAATTCTGTGGCGAGGGCTTGGATTGGAGCCTCTTTACTGCTTTTATCAAATAAAATTAGGCCTCTTTGAGTATTTTGAAAATGAACATACTCTCGAGTCAGAAAATGATCAAAACGGGTAACAATCTGCTGAAACGTATAGTGGACAGGATCGTTCGGAGAAATTGCGCCTTTTCTCACGACTGAGGCAAAAATTCTGTATTTGCTCCCATCGATTAGCCGAAGTGCCTGTTTTATTGCCTCTAGCCGGTCTTATTTTTCAAATTTTCGCCAGAACTTTTTACCCGCAAACATTGGGGCACCGTGAAGTTCGACAGAATCAGGATCTTGCGGATTGAATTTTGCTGCAATTTTGTCCAGCTCAAGGGATAACCAGTGTGCGGAACGCTCGAAAACACTTACTCCAGCAAGCACAAAGTGTTCCTGATCTGGCCCACCAGGGGTACCAGACTCATCGGCATACAACAAAAACATATTAAACTCTCTGAATAAAAGCGAGAGTTTATGTTAAGCCAAGAAGGAGGGGAAAAGAAGGCGGCGGAAAGAGCACAATGCTCAGCTCAGCGCACCACAATAAGGCAGCCCGCCATAGATTGTTTCCAACCGCACTTCAATTTTATCTCTGTACTTTGAATTCTACAATGATAAATTTAACGCTGAGTGCAGACTCGGCGAAACCATCGACTGCAGCGTTTGGTTAGCTCCAAAATTCTCCTCCGGCAGTACACCATCTTAGCGCGAATCTTGGAATCATATTCTTTTTTAAATTCAACCGAGTAAACCTCGGTCTTTCCTATCTCGACGACGTTAATATCGTTGCAGAAAATTTCATGGTAGCCGTGGGTAGTATCAATCGAAAAGACAAGGCGATCGGAGATGTCGGCCTGTCTCTCTAATTCAATACGAATATTGATATCTCCCTTGGCTGGAACTTCGAATGATGCTTTTGACGAAAACACAGCGTATCGGCTAGATAGTTTCTCAACGTATTCAGGCTTTTCTCCCACCCTCTGCTCTATCTCGAAAGTTTTCTTTGAAAAGCAGTCAATTCTTATTGTTTCAACTGGGTATGATTTCCTGTTCTTCGTCACGAGGATATAGGTTAAGCCATCAGCCTTTTTATGTACCACTACCCTAGAAATACTAAGCGGTTTCCGCGCACTGCTATACCACCCAAATAAAACTGAAAGAATCGCTATTAGTGCAGCCAACGAGGCAAGTGTATCTACGACAACTTTGAAGCCCATACGCCCTCCTAGAGCTAACGAGGCTGTAGAAAAACCCGATTTCGAGCCGTTTCCACCGCCTGTTGTCCTTATTCATTTACCCAGCCGGTCATCTGGCTGGGTAATCTTAATATCGGCATTTAGCCACTTGAGCGC
>NZ_JBANSO010000086.1:0-1569 GCF_037070225.1 Vreelandella indica | reverse complement strand
GACTGGCGCGGAACTTGACGTTGGGCATGGCACTGTCTGGGTGAATGGCGATATTCGCTATATTGCCATGCAGTTCAGTAGGTTAGAAGCATTCCTGGGGGCCGGTCTCACGGATTCAGGTCAATACCTAAAGGCATTTGCTCTAGGGTGCCTATCACTATTGAGTGTTGATCAGGTATTTGAGCGTGGTGGACTGGGAAATCCGCTCCTCTAAAATCTGACTGTATTGCGAAATGTGACGCTAAAATGGCACTTGCGCCAAGTAAAGTTTCTGAAGGGGCCGCAGGCATCACGAAAGGCAGTATCAATCGCTCCATATCTGCCGCATCAAAAAAGGGAGCGGGCAAATTCGACAAACCACCTATTGGTGGTAAAGATTGAACATTGACAGTAAGCGATGAGGAAGGCAAAACCTCTACCCAAATATCTTCACTCAACAGGTTATTACACTGCTCTAGCGTTTGACCTGTAATACTAAGCAACAATGTATTGTAAGTAACAATTAGTTCCGGGGGTATAGTAATGTCTGCAACTAATTGCTCCGATGTAAAACGATCCAATTCAAGAGTGTCAACTACAATGCCGTTTAGATTAACATCTAACCGACTCAGACCTTCAAGAAGCAAATCTGAGTGGCGCATATCAAGATGCAAGACGGCGCCGGTAGATACTTCATCGCTGCGTAAAGAGAATTCAACGCCCGCCTGAGCTCCATTTCCCTGAATACGCAATGGGCTAGGTTCTGATCCATCTATTTGTCGTAAAAGAGGATAAATACGTTCTCGTGTTGGAGTTGGCATATTAAATGCCAATCCACCCTGAGCACTAATTTCAACATCAGGGAGTCCATTGGAATCAATTGAGGATGACTCCATCATTAAAAACCTTGCTTCTCTAGGCACAGCTTGAGTATTTAATGTTTGGCTCCAGGCCCGCTGGGTAGACATAATACCTATAACGATTAATGCTATTAACACCATGCGCCACACCCACGTCGATACAGGAGTAGACACTTGAGGCGCTGAGTTGGCTACTGATGTTGAGCCTGCTTCTGGCTGCCGCATCTGCGCCGCACCTCCAGCTCCTCCAACAAATAGGCGGCGCTCTTTCCAATTCCTAAAGAATAGGCCAGTGACAGCACGAACGACGGTCCACATTGAACGAAGAGGCTGATCTTGAGGAAGTTTTCTTTTCTGCAACCAAGCATCTGCACGCCCCATTACTAGCTTGACTAGCTGGCGACGCTGCGCAACGTTCAAACTACCAAATCTAAGACGGATATGTTGACTATCATGAGTCACGATATGTACCGGGAAGAGCACATGGTTGTTATCGAACTCCATTTCAACAAAATCAATACGTGAATCATTTGGAAAGCCCTGTATACCAGCTATTTGAATTCCACCCATCGAAAGATTTTGAGTCATCGCCGATAAGGTATACCCACCCGTTGAGCCTGTAGAAAAACTCCGCTGACGACTAAGTTTTGGTAGGATCGAGGAAACGGACGAGGAGTGGTCAGCATGCCGCGCTTCAAGGCTTATAACTACGATCAGAACGCCATGGTGG
>NZ_JBANSO010000085.1:0-1638 GCF_037070225.1 Vreelandella indica | reverse complement strand
CTGATATGTTTTGACCTGTCAAGGCTTGCACGGACTTCACATGTTGCACCTCTCGATTGCAGGCACCTTGAGGCAGAACAGGATCGGGCAGACTGCGACGGTGGATCATGCTGATATACGTGGGTTGGGTACCACCTGACTTCACTGCGTCGCGGAGCTTGCCTTTTTCTAGCAGCAGGGATCATCTGCCGGGAATGCCTTTAAGGATTATCCCGACAAATGCCGGTTCAGTCCGGTCAAGGGTTCTCCACACCGGCCGATCCTGCCCTGACTCAAAGTGCCTGTCACCTCATGCTCGCTTTCGATGACTTGAATTCGATGCCGGTTTAGGGGGGGGGGGGCGACACCTCAAACCGCGTGCGCCCCGGCCATCACCCGGCAAACAATATCCCAGATAAAACCTGTCAGTTCTCGCGCCACCGCGACGCACACCAGCTTGGTGTTCTTTCCCGCCCGGGTCATGTCCCGGTAGCGCCCGCACAGGCGTTTCTGGGCCTTCCAGGCAACGGCTTTGGCCTCCTCAGGCGCACCCGCCGCTTTGCGCTTTAAATGCATTGTCTGGCGCGCCGGGAAGCGATAGCTCCACGCCGATTCCACCAGCATTCGCCGGGCATAACGGTTACCGGTGAGCGTGACCGCCCCCTGGCGTCGGCGCGAGCCGCTACTGTGCTCACTGGGAACCAGCCCCAAAAACGCCATCAATTCCCGTGGTGTGTCAAAACGGCTGATGTCGCCCAACTCTGCCATCAACACCATGGCCGCCAGTTTATCGATGCCACGCAAGGCGACCAGCGCCTCCACCACAGGTGCCAGCGACCATTGTGGCAAGGCCCGCTCCATCTGGGCAGTGAGATCAGCCACTCGTCGGGTCGCCGCCTTGACGGCGTCGGTATACTCTTGCAATACCACCTGTTGCCAGTCGTGCTCGAACCGCAGCGACTCCAGCCAGTTGAAGTGGGTCTGGGTCCAGCGGGTACGTCCCTTCGGCCAGTGGTGACCGTGTCGCAGCACAAAGGCATTCAGTTGCTGGCGCGCCTTGCGCTCTTGAGCCTTCATGTCGTCACGCGCCCGGGTCAGGTCGCGCATGGCCTCCTGCTCGGTATCCGGGACCCATACCGGTGTCAGGTCGCCACTGCGTGCTAGTCGCGCCAGCTTGATCGCATCACGCCGATCCGTCTTGATCCGTTCACCGGGCGCCTTTGGCATCCGTGATGGCGCCACCACCTGGACGTCGTGGCCGCTGGCCAGCAGTTGGCGGTACAACCCATACCCGCAGGGGCCGGCTTCATAGACAAATTGCAGCAGGCCCCCACCATACCGCTCGCTGAGCTGTTGCAGCTTACGCTCGACCCGTTTGGGCGTATTGGGAATCTCACCTTCGTAATCTGGCGCCTGCCGCCCAGGTTCAGCAACGGCGACCGCAATCGTCTCCTTGTGCACATCCAGGCCGACATAAGCGGTATGAACTGTCGGTTGTTCCGGTTCAACGGGAGCGCCGACGGTGTGAAGTGAAGCGAATTCAGCGTTAAACTTGGTCATGACCTGCCCTCCTCAAAGTGGCTCTGCTGTTGATGGATCAGTCCGTCCCCAACAATAACCCACGATCGTTGAGGACGGGCAGGTCAAAACATCATGTCT
>NZ_JBANSO010000084.1:0-1674 GCF_037070225.1 Vreelandella indica | reverse complement strand
TACAGAAGAATCGCCCAGCGACAGCCAAGCGTGCAGCGCAAGCCATTCGTAAGCGCTTAGAGAAACTGGAACCCTCTTTTTGGAAAGCCCTGCATGAAGGAGATGATCAGCTAGCGTCACAGGTATCGTTTTGTGCTGCCATGGCACGCAACCTGCTGCTGGTCGAGTTTCTTGAAAGCGTGGTGGCCGATGCTTTTTTAACGCGGTCTGAAAAGCTTCAGCCCTATCACTGGGATGAGTTTCTTGCCGAGCGTGCTAACCGCGATGCAGCGATTGCTACCTGGGCAGAAAGCTCAAGGCTAAAAATGGGTCAGGTAGTGTTTCGGATGCTGACAGAGGTTGGCATATTGGATTCCAGTCGATCACGTCGACTTCAGCCTTTCTTGCCCCGCCCCGAACTGAAGATGCTGCTTGAAACCCACCGCCATACCCGTTTGCAACATTGTCTTCAAAAATTGCGCTAAGCGTTTATCTGTTGGGCAAAACTCATTATTGAACTAATGAAAACTTAGTTGACCTTGCGGCTATGGCTGTAAGCAACGTAATCTTGCCCGCAATCTACCCAAAACATGCCCGACATAGAGACGCTCCGCATGTCACCTAATGAGCAGCACCTACCACCTACCAGCGTTATGTTCCATGAGGATGACCAGCTTCGGGCACGATTAAACCAAGTCGCCGAGAAAATTGCTCGGCCGGATTTTTTAGCAGGCCAAGGGTTAGGTAACGAAATTGGCTTCTGGATTTTTGATTACGCTCCTGAGCACGAGCTTCAGGTACGTGCCTATCTGAACTTCCTTCCTTCGTTAATGGCGCGCCAGTACGCCCATGTCAAGGTGGCGCAGGTTAACTTGCTTCACGTGCTCAAAGACTATCTGACTGAGCGTGGCTTTCTTGATAAAGCCATTGCCATGCAGAAAAACAAAGGCGATGCAGCGCTGCTTAAGGCGCTGCGTGGGCCACTGCACATGGATAAGTTCGCCCCTTATCTGATCCGACACTCTTTGTCGCATGATCCTGATATCGTGCTATTAACCGGTGTCGGTAGCCTATGGCCAATGGTACGAGCGCATAGTTTGCTGAACGCTCTGCATGGCCCGTTAGGGCATAAGCCTTTGGTACTGTTTTACCCAGGCCGCTACGATGGGCAAACGCTTACCCTGTTTAATCAGATTAAGAGCAACAACTACTATCGCGCGTTTGCGCTCGTGCCCTAGTACTTAGAAATGAACACTGGAAAAGAGCACAAGATAGCAAACCGTGCAGCGTGTTACGTATACACGTTAATTGCTGTTACCCCGAGTGATGTTACCAAGCAGCGGGATCTTCGCGGTTTAGGTAACAGTCTATTTTTAAAAAGTTTGTAGGGCTTAAACATTTACAGGACTGATATGCGCATTCAAGAGCTTTTCCTCAAGCCGCTCAGCCGGTCAATCAATGGTGTTGTAAAGGCTGATCAGCGTGACCAGGAAACCATCTACCAAGAGCTGGATGAGTACGTGGTCACCAATGAGCTAGAAAAGCACTTCCGCGCTTTTTTTGAATCCTACACCACCCCGCTAGACGACCCCTCCATTGCCAACCGGGTAGGCGTCTGGGTTAGCGGTTTCTTTGGGTCGGGTAAATCACACTTTTTGAAAACGCTCTCTTATCTGCTTGAAAACACCGAAGCTT
>NZ_JBANSO010000083.1:0-1676 GCF_037070225.1 Vreelandella indica | reverse complement strand
GCTTTCACCCATGGCGAGTGGTCCTCTTGAATCGTGTTCTGGCAGGAACATCCTGATTCTACAAGAGAAAACCACTTGCCATCTTCGTTTTCAGGTCGGCCTCATGAATAAGCCGGGTTAACTATTTGATCTTCGTGAGCCTTGCTTTTCGAACGCTGGTAAAACCTTTATTAACCTTGCTGTTTCTGATTGCCGCCTTTGTCAGTTACTTTACCAGTTACTACGGCACCTATTTTGACACCTCCATGCTAGACAATGTGCTTCAAACGGACACTAACGAAGCACAGGAACTTCTCACCGCTGGTTTACTGATTCATTTGGCAATCTTTTTTGGCTTGCCTACCGTCATGATTTGGCGCGTTAACATCACACCTTCAACCTGGAAGAAGGCAATGTTGCGTCGCTCGGCTTATTGCCTTGCTAGCGCTGTTATATTGCTGTTAGCGCTCTTTTTATCTTATCAAGAAGTGTCGTCACTCATGCGCAACAATAAAGAGCTTCGCTACTTGGTGACCCCAGGTAATTATATTGTTTCGATGGCGCAGGCGCTTTCCAGCCAACACGCTTCCGCGAATACGGTGCGTTCCCCAGTGGGTGAGGACGCCAGTATCAGCTCACAAGCGGGTGACAAACCCACACTTCTCGTCATCGTGGTGGGCGAAACGGTACGGGCGGCGAATTGGGGGTTAAATGGTTATGAACGCCAAACCACACCTAAACTTGCCCTGCAGCCTGACGTTATCAATTTTTCAGATGTTTTCTCATGCGGTACAAGCACAGCAGTCTCATTACCCTGCATGTTTTCATTACCAGGGCGTGCCGATTACGCTAAATCGTATGCTCAGCAACATGAATCCTTGCTGGACGTATTAGCTCACGCCGGGTTAGAGGTCACCTGGCTTGATAACCAGTCAGGCTGTAAAGGTGTCTGCGACGGAGTGACAACAAAAGCGCTCTCGCCAGAGGAGTATGCGTCTTTATGTCAAGATGGACGTTGCTTTGATGAAGCACTGGTTCAAGCATTAACCACGCAAATTAGCGGTACCTCAGCAGATCAGGTGGTCGTGCTGCATCAGCTAGGCAACCATGGACCCAGCTATTACCAACGCTACCCTCCTGCTTATGAGCGTTTTGTGCCCACCTGCAACAGCGCTGATTTAGCCACGTGCTCAAGAGAGGCCATTACCAATAGCTACGACAACGCCATTCTATATACCGACACCGTATTGGATCAGGTGATTGAGACGTTAAAGCATCAGGATGAATACGCAACGGCGATGATCTATCTCTCGGATCATGGTGAATCACTTGGCGAAAAAGGGCTTTATCTGCACGGCATTCCCTACGCTATTGCCCCCGACGAACAGACGCATGTGCCTATGGTGTGGTGGCTGTCCAACTCATTTTCACAGCAGCAAGGGCTTGATACGGACTGCTTACGCCAAGTCTCTGATCAAGCCGCCTCGCACGATAACTTATTTCACAGCGTGTTGGGTTTGCTTGACGTAGCAACGGACGTTTACCAGCAGGCAAAAGATATTAGCCAAACGTGCCGGCCCCCTCTGTCAGCCTAGTTGTCCGGTTGGCGATATCGCCTAAATCTAATCCAGAGGGAGCGGCATGGAGCCCTTGTGCCACGTTATTCTGCAGAGCGTAAAGCAGCCGTCCTGAAGAAG
>NZ_JBANSO010000082.1:0-1682 GCF_037070225.1 Vreelandella indica | reverse complement strand
CGGTGATTTTCAACCCAGTTGTCCAAATGGCTGAGCTTAAGCAGCCTTTTTATTACGCTCGATTTCCTTCACTTTTCCTGGGTTAAGCGACACTGAACCAGTGACCCCCCAGTTTCGGGTGCTGCCCGACCAGCGTTGCGGATATCGGCGCTTAGCGCTTTCATAAACCGCTTTACGGCGTTCAAGGCGTTTTCGATCAACACCACGATGTCGGTCAGCTGGTGTGACATATTGGATGCCACTGTGAAGGTGCTGCTCGTTGTAAGCCTGTTCGAACACCAACATCCATTCCCGTACCGCGCTCAGCGATGTAAAGCCCTTGGTGGGCCACGCTGGGCAATATTTGACGGTGCGGAACAGCGATTCCGAGTAAGGGTTGTCGTTGCTGACTCTCGGTCGACTGTAAGACATCAACATCCCTAGCTCGGTTAACCTCGCTTTGAGCGTATAGGACGTCATTGGCGCCCCATTATCCGAGTGCAACACCGGTGGCTGGTGCCAGCATTTCTCACGCAATAATGCACGCTCCATCAGCTGTTTAGCCAACTCGCCCGATTCCGTCTCATGAACTTCCCAGGCAATGATTTTGCGGCTGTAGATATCCACGATCAGATAGAGATACCAGTGCTGACCACGCACAACGGAAGAACAGTAACTAATGTCCCAGCTCCAGACTTGGTTAGGCCCTGTCGCCGTAAAACTGGTCGGCGCGGCTACTCTGCGGCGTGCTTTCGCACGGCCTCGATGGTGGTGCTGACGATGCTTTTTCAATACGCGATAAAACGACGACTCGGAGGCCAGATAGATGCCGTTGTCTGCCAGTAAGGGCACGATTTGAGACGGCGGCAAGCTCTGATACTCGGGACGATGACAAGTGTTCAAAATGGCCCACTCTTCCTCATGCGACAGCTGATGCGGCTGCCTGCCTTGCACCGACTGTGGGCGCTGATCCTCAACCACAGCGCCACACTCAGATCGCCAACGCTTTAATGTGCGCTCGCTGACATCGATAATATCGGCTGCTTGATAGCGGGAAGCGCCACCCACAACCGCTTCGTCAAATAGCGCGATGAGCCTTGCACGTTCGTCGAGCGGCGTTAGTCGTCCTCGCCGCTGTCGGGGTTTTCGCTGTACAAGGCTTCGAGCTTTTTTGAGAGCACCAGTAACGATGTCGTCTCAGCCAACACCTTGTCTTTGCGGCGCACTTCCGCTTTGAGCTGCTTGATGGTCTTACGGTCTTCTTTACGCTGCTTGTGCGCCGCTTTTTCCTGATCTTCTTGCCGACCAGCGCCCTCGAGGCAAGCCGCTTTCCACTGCTGAATTTGCTCGGGATAAAGGCCTTTTTCGCGACAGTAAGCGCCAAGCTCCGCCTCTGACAGGGTGGCGGTTTCAATGACCACGGCTAGCTTGGCGTCGGGCGACCATTCGCTGTCGCCTGGGGTGTAACCCGGCACAGGCACTCCTTTTACTCGACACTGTTTTAACCAACTATACAGCGTCGCGTCAGAGATGCCTTCCTCTGTCGCTACCGATGCCACACTGTGATTATGGGGTGGTAACAACTTCTTCAGGACGGCTGCTTTACGCTCTGCAGAATAACGTGGCACAAGGGCTCCATGCCGCTCCCTCTGGATTAGATTTAGGCGATATCGCCAACCGGACAACTAGGCTGACAGAGGGGG
>NZ_JBANSO010000081.1:0-1834 GCF_037070225.1 Vreelandella indica | reverse complement strand
CATTGAAATGTTTTACAACCCAAAGCGCCGACACAGCACAAGTGATAACTTGTCACCGGTTGAGTATGAAAGGCGTTACTTTAAGAGCCTAACGGGTGTCTAGAATATCCGGGGCGATTCACTCACTGGGAACGCAAGATCTCTCTTCCCGTACAGAAGAACAAGCATCTGCCCTTCAAGAGACAGCTGCTAGCTTAGACGAATTAACAGCTACAGTGAAAATGAATGCCGATAATGCCTCCGAAGCAAACAAAATAACCTCTTATGCAGCCACGACCGCGCACACTTCTGCAAAAGAGGGAGAGCAAATGCTGCTCATGATGCGTGACCTTGAAGATAAAGCGGCTGAAATGAGCGAAATTGTTAGCATAATCGACTCAATAGCATTTCAAACCAACCTATTAGCGTTAAATGCATCGGTAGAGGCTGCTCGCGCTGGTGAGCAAGGCCGTGGCTTTGCCGTGGTGGCTAACGAAGTTCGCCAACTGGCAAGTCGAAGCTCACAATCTGCCAGCCAAATCCGCTCAATGCTTGAGATGAGTCGTTCAAAAACAACAGAGTGTTCGGCTCAAGCGACCAAAAGCGGCATCACTATTCGTGAGTTAGCTAAAAATGTTGGCAAAGTCTCTTCGCTGATGGAAGAGATCACACAAGCATCCGAAGAGCAAAGTCGCGGTATTGATCAGGTCAACATAGCAATTTCGCAAATCGATTCAGTCACTCAGCAAAACGCAGCGTTGGTAGAAGAATCCAGTAGTGCGGCAGCGTCATTAGAAGAGCAAGCAAAGCAATTGGCAGACATTACCGCCAAATTTACGATTGCAACGTATACAACGGCTATCCAACACAAACCTGCCTCCCCAACGTTTCTAAAACAGCTAACAAAGCGTGGACACACTGAATTAGAGGCAGATTGGCAAACCTTCTAACTACACGGCTTAACGTTTGAACCTGAATTCAAACCTTAAGGGCGGCCGCTAAAGCCGCCCTTTTCTTTTGGTTGGAGGGAAAAGTCAATGTGGCCCCATCACTGGGTAATGATATGCTCTAGCTGTTTTTTAACGATGACATCAGGAGAAGTGAATGCCAGCTTATGTCGTACTGACCCGTGAACACACCCACGACGCTCAGGAAATGGAACGCTACGGCGAAAAGGCGAAAGCCGCTCGTGAAGGCCACGACCCGCAGCCCCTCGCCTTCTACGGTGATTTTGAAGTGCTGGAAGGCAGCGCCATGGAAGGGGCCGTGATTCTGCGTTTCCCCGATATGGCCGCTGCCCGCGCTTGGTATGAAAGCCCCGCTTACCAGGAAGCTCGTAAGCACCGCTTCCAGGGCGCCGACTACCGCGTCTTTATCGTTGATGGGATTGAAGAGGCGTAAAAATCCCTCTTGCTTCACGTAGCAATCAAAAAAGGGCCGCTCCTAATGTAACGAGCGGCCCTTTTTACTCAACATTTGATTCGCACCATTCTCCCTGAAGTGGGCTGCTTTTCAAAGCTATCAAGCTTGGCGCTAAGCACGACCTGAATACTCTTTTACTATCACTGCAACACGCAGGGCAGCAATAGTGAGTAACCCTGCTAGGCTAAATCTGGTACCTACAAACTTAGCCGCTTATTTCAGCAAAAGGAGGCCATCGTGAAGGACCCGCAGCCCGAAATACTCCATTTTGACAGCGATAAAGCGACCGGCTACCCCAACTCGCCGCTCCCGGTGCGTATTCCGGCGAACGTGACCGGTCATTCCGGTGATCGTGACCGATTTGCACACAGCCTTCACGCTGGAGAGAGTTTTGTACGCTGAGCGGTCACGATGGGTCAACCGATTCCGTTTT
>NZ_JBANSO010000080.1:0-1835 GCF_037070225.1 Vreelandella indica | reverse complement strand
TAACGAGGCTGTAGAAAAACCCGATTTCGAGCCGTTTCCACCGCCTGTTGTCCTTATTCATTTACCCAGCCGGTCATCTGGCTGGGTAATCTTAATATCGGCATTTAGCCACTTGAGCGCCCAGCTAAAGCTTGTTGAAGACGACCTTTTGCTCTTAAAAAGCAACTTACCCCGCTCTAAGCCCTTCATGACGCGGCCATGTGGCCATAATTCGCTAACTTCTCAATATTGTGCACCAGGCAGTAAAGCTGCCACTGGCCCTGTACTTTCTTCTTGCCCCGCAGACTAAAGCGGCTCAGCCTTTTCGTCGTGCCAATATTCCCGAATACCGGTTCTACAACCGACATGCGATGGCTGTAAATTTCTTTGCCCTTGGGGCTATCGACTCGGTGCTTCATCCAGTCGGTATAATTGGGTAAACGTTTGTTCTCGATGATAAAAGACACCTGTCGCCCAGCACCGTTGCGATGGTCAGCCGAGCTTGGGTTCTGCATGCATCGGTATTTCTTTGGGCAGTGCCGACATTGCAGTAAACGCCCTTCAAAGTGTACCCGAATCTTGCCAGCATCCGTTTCTCGTTGCCCGCGATAGGACAGTTTTTCGCCGGTTGGGCAGATACACGTTAGCTCTACTGGGTCAAACTGGAACGCGCTAGCTGGCGTCGTCTCTCGCCAGCCTTTATCTGGTAAGTTCTGGTGGCGCTTGCCGTATTTGTTTTTCTGGTCGGTGAATTTCGGATCTCGGCTGCGGAACTGATTATCGGGGATGTAGCCATTAATCTGTCGCTCGTGAAGGTACTTCATATTGGCTTCATTCGCGAAACCGGTATCGGCGGTGACGACGGTACCTTTCTGGTAGATGTTTTCCGCAATGCCCAGTTTCTTAAAACGAGCTTCGACCATTTCCAGTACGGGCTGCAAGGTGTGATGTTCCTGGCCTTCGCCGAAGGCCTGAGCGTCAATGACGATCTGGTGCTTTTTATCCACCGTGGCTACGCCGTTATAGCCCTGGATCGTGCCCTTGCTTGTCGTCATTTTGGCACTTTCGTTATCGGTCAGATTGCTCTTCACTTCCTTGATTCGCCTCCCCCGGCCCATCCTTGGGCTGTGCGCCTTTAGGAAACGATCCACTTTGTTCATGGCGGCATCTAGCGAGAGAATCGTCTTGGCCCGTCGGATATCCCTATCCAGATCGGCTTCCGTCTCGGCCTCATCACGCGCGTAGTGTTCCAGTAGGTGATGCCGGATCAGGCCTCTCAGTTTCTCACGTTTCTCATCCAATTCTTTGAACGTGCCAGACCACTCTTTGGAGGCATCGGAGGACATCTTGCAGCCATCAATCGCAAAGAGTTCGTTACCCAGCAAGCCTTGTTCGTGGCATACCAGCAGCACTTGTTCGAACAGCGCTTCAATCTCATCGGCATGCCGACTGACGAAGCTTGCCAGTGTGGTGAAGTGGGGCACTGTATCGCAGGAAAGGGCTTTGAAAATAATATTGGTCTCGCAGCTCCACTGCATCTCTCGACTGGAGGTGATGCCTTTTGAGTAAGCAAACAGGATAATCTTAAGCAGGATAGCCGGATCATAGGCCAGCCGACCGGTCGCATCGTTGCGGTACTTGGGATGGAAAACGGATAAGTCGAGCTTGTGCTCGATCAGGTAGTGCACCGCGTGTTCAAAGGTGCCTGGCTGAAGCTGATCCTGGTAGTTGATCACCACCATGGCGTTCTGATCGTAGTTATAAGCCTTGAAGCGCGGCATGCTGACCACTCCTCGTCCGTTTCCTCGATCCTACCAAAACTTAGTCGTCAGCGGAGTTTTTCTACAGGCTCAACG
>NZ_JBANSO010000007.1:0-168311 GCF_037070225.1 Vreelandella indica | reverse complement strand
GCCACTGGGCGAGCAGATCCAGCCCTGAGCCGTCGGGCAAACCGACATCTAAGATCGCCAGTTCATAATGCTCGGTTGCCATCAGCGACTTGGCCGCTTT
Source organism: Vreelandella indica (assembly GCF_037070225.1). Lineage (NCBI taxonomy): Bacteria > Pseudomonadati > Pseudomonadota > Gammaproteobacteria > Oceanospirillales > Halomonadaceae > Vreelandella > Vreelandella indica. The sequence goes on along the minus strand of NZ_JBANSO010000007.1, from coordinate 168,211 downwards.
CAAGGAAGCGGCCAAATCAACTAGGTAACCGTTGTCTTTGAGACTCTCTGCTAAGCTTTCCGCTAGCAAGTCATCATCTTCAAGTAGCAACAGTTTCATGGATATACGTCAGATTAGAGAGAAAAATTGCCGTACATGCCGGATTCGTAATGGCCGGGAATGTTACATGCATACTCTAGCGCGTTAACATTATCAGGAACACGCCATAATAGAGACCCAGTCTCGCCAGGTGCAATGGTGACGCCTTCCATACTCATATTGGCCATATCGTGACCATCGCCGTTTGACATATTGGACATATCGTGGCCTTCACCGTGTGCCATATTTGACATGTCATGGCCTCCGCCATTGGCCATGTTTAGCATCATCTGGCGATGTTCTTCTTGGGCTTCTTTGCTACCAATCACAAATTCGTGTTCTAGATTGCCGGTGTTAGTAATTTCAAATTTAACCACCTCCCCTGCCGCCATTTCTAGCGCTTCAGGGTCGAACCACATATCGCCAGCTTCAAGGCTGATCGTGCGGTCAACGTCAGCCTCGGTTAGGCCATTGTCACCACTGCCTTGGCCGGGCGCAGCCCAAGCCGCACTCGTTATCAAACTTAGTGAAAGGGCAAACATAGACGTTGTTAAGGAGATGTTGCGCATGGTCATTTACCTCAGAGGTTAGTGTCACTTGTTCTTTATACGGTGTTAACCTGAAACGAGCCTGAACCTAACGTAAAAATATGGCCTGCTACCCAAAAGCATTTCTAACATGATGATGGATCCTGACCCCCTGATTAGAGTCAACGCTGCAGCAATGACTTTTCGTCTTGTTGGTGCAATTGCCTATGGCAGCCTCCGCCTAAACCTCAGCGTAAGGCCCATAAGAAGGAGACCGTTAATTTCGAGCTCTGGAACGGCTTAACAAGGTGGTTGACCTGTTAGTCACCCATTCGGTGATGACACTCTTGTCAGCACTGCCGTGATCAACAAGATAACCGCGACCAGCACCATCTCCAGTGCAATACTTCTCTGTAACCGTCCTGGGGCTGTTGCGTCGCCGCTCTCAAAGGCCGGAACAAGCCGCCACTTGTTCGCGGCAGCAAATAACAGTAGCACCGCCACAATCAATACCTTGCCGATCAAGAACTGTCCATATGCCGTGGTGAGCAGTGGCGTGAGACCGCCCGTTAGCAGCGTGGCCAACGTGACGCCCGCCAGTACCAACAAGCCGACTCCGCTTATGGCGATTTTCCCGAAACGGGTCAGAATGTGGGCGGTATTGTCCTGGTTGTGACCCCGTCCCACTAAATGGAACAGCGGCCACAGCGAGGCCACCCAGAATGCTGCCGCCATCAGGTGAACGATCAGCAAGCCAGCCAGAATGAGGCGTGGGGTGTTTACTGTATGCCCCACCTGCACGAATGCCAGCATCACCAGTAACACGCCTACTAGGCTCACGCTGTTGGCTGTTTTCGAGAGCGCTAAGTTATTAAGCTGAATCGCCTGGACTAGCAGCAAGCCAGTTACCGCCAGCATTAGCCGGACCCCGGACGCGCCATCGAACACGATTCCGAGCAGCATTGGGTTGGTTGCAGCAGCGATATTGCCGCCCCCAAGGTAACCAGCTTCTAAAGGCCACTGGAACAGAATCAGAATGACCCCCGCCCAGGCAGCAAAGATGCCCATGCAGGCGACGCGCCTCCGGTCGTGATCAGGGAGTCGGGGAAACGCTAGACGAAACAACACGGCCCCCGTCGCGACTAGGGCGTTAAGGTAAATCCCGGCCGCCACGAGAATCATCGCGACGGTCCAGACATCAAGGCTATTTACTGAGGGCCACCAGACCACGGGTCAAGGCTCGACCGAGAAGTTAAAACCGTCAGACATCATGTGCCCGTCATCCGATAGGCCACGCCAGCGCACCTGGTAATCCCCAGCCGAAAGAGTGTCACTGGGCTTTACGAAGTAGCGATCGACCTGTTCACTGCCTGGCTGACCATCAAGAGGAACGGGGCCGTCCGGGCCTGCCACTTCAAACTGGGTGATGCGCATCATGCCACCAAACTCGATGCCAATCTCTGCTGGGGAATCCTGAATGGTGACGCCATCCTTAGGCGAAGTGCTTGCGCCCCCTTCATGGGCCAACACTGGGCTTGCGAGCGACAGCAGCAGCGTTGCTAAGGTAGCGTGAATAATAGGGAGCGAAGTCGTCTTCTTTTGCATACCGTTTCCTTATATTTTTTTAGGCTTGAATGGTTCGTCGCGGAGGCTTCAAATCTGATTCGGTTGAGCCTTCAGACATCGTTCATGTGCCCTATTTGACGAACAAGGCACATGGCATCTTGCTCTTAAAGAACCAAGAGAGCATTCATGGATTCTTTGGCTGCTGGGTTTTCGCTTCTTGGGTGGCGATGTATTTGAGCAGCATTTGTACGCGCTCTTCTTCATGGAACTGAGTCAGTGTTATAGCGTGCCAACCTGAAACAGAGCTGAAAATGGCGGAAAAAATGACCTGTGACAAATCTAGCGTTTGGGATCAGTTTCTTCTTTACCTTTGGGCTACCTATAGGTTGTAGGCTTATAACAAAAGCTAAGGAAGGTCTGAATAATTGCCGATATTCATTAACGCTCACTTGAGCCGACAAAAAATCGAAAATTCAGACACTCTTCTCCCGTTCTTTGTGTATTTTTGCCCCTTTCCTGCTCATTGAGCGGAAAGCGGGCGCAATCGCCCTATTCCCATAGGTATTTCTCACTGATCAGCAGGTTGCTGAACGCCGCCAGCAAATGCAGGCGCTGAGTGTTTTTGGCCAGTCCACGATAGCGAGCCTTGCCATAACCAAAAACTTGTTTGATGTACCGAAAGGGGTGCTCCACCTTGGCACGGATACTGGCTTTGACTTTTTCGACTTTCTGTCGCCTGGCATCTAGCTTCTTGCGGGTGCCAGGCCGTTTGGCAATATACCAAGAGACATCGTTGCGGTGCTTGTGCTCGTCGCGTTTTTGAATACCCAGGTAACCGGCATCACCGAAGACGCGTTGCTCTTCACCGTGAAGGAGCTTATCGGCAGGCACAATGTCATGGACATTGGCAGCCGTGGTCTCGATGCTGTGAATCACCCCAAGCTTATCGTCGACACCTATGTGCATTTTCATGCCAAAGTGCCAAGAGCTACCTTTCTTAGTTTGGTGCATTTCCGGATCGCGCTCGCCTTTTTTGTTTTTGGTGGAACTAGGCGCAGAGATGATAGTGGCATCGACAATGCTCCCTTCGCGCAGCATCAGGCCATTTTTCTCCAGGTGGTTGTTCACTTCCTGGAACAGCACCTTGCCAAGGCCGTGGCGTTCCAGAAAATGGCGAAACTTGAGAATCGTGGTTTCGTCCGGCAATCGGTCCAGTTTCAAACCGGCGAATTGGCGCATGGACTCGATCTCGTAGAGGGCGTCTTCCATGGCCGGATCGCTCAGGTTGTAAAACAACTGCATGCAATGGACGCGGAGCATGGCAGACAACGGATACGGAGGCCGCCCGCTCTCGCCCTTGGGGTAATAACGGGCTACCTTCTTCTCCAGCTGCGTCCAGGGGATCAGCTTGTCCATCCGCTCCAGAAAGATTTCGCGGCGGGTCTTTCTCTTCTTGTTCTGGTACTCGGCTTCGGAGAAGGTGATTTGATCCATGGCAGCACTGAATCCTATGCAGTTGACGATAGCCGTATTATCGCTGATGGCAGTGACTTTTTCAGAGCTTCCCTAACTCTGCCTTCTTCCATTTTTATCGGATAAGGCAATGTCTCGATCAGCAACATGATGAGGGGAGATATCATGGTTAAGCACAGGATGAACTTTGCCATTGGTCGGGCTGCAATCCTCAGTGTCTTAAGTAGCGCCATCTTCGCTCAAGGCATAAATCAGGAGTGATGTCATGATGAACGCGGAATGCTTTGCTTTTATGGGGTCAATGGGGTGGTTAGGCTGGTTGATGCCCCTGGCTATGCTGTTATTAATTGGCTTGGCGATCGCGTCGCTGGCCAAGTACCTCTTCAGTCGTTCACATTAAGGAGTTGAAATTAATGCAACATATGACCACCAAACTTTTGCTCTCGGGTTTCATGCTAATTGGGACGGTCTCCGCTCAAGCGGCGTTACCGCCAGAGGCGACACTGTATAAGAACCCCCAGTGCGGCTGTTGTGACGAATATGCGCGCCATCTTGAGGAACTTGGCGTAGACGTCACCGTTATTGATGACGTCGAGCTGGGTGATATCAAACAACAGGCGGGTGTTCCCTATGGTCTTGGATCGTGCCATACCATCGAAATCGGCGAGTATTGGATTGAGGGCCATGTTCCGATGGAAGCCGTACAGGCGCTGTTTGAGCAACAGCCTGATGCAGACGGCATTGGCCTAGCAGGTATGCCCATCGGTACACCGGGGATGCCAGGGCCTCAGGAAGCGCCCTATGACGTGTATTCCTTTACGGATCAAGAAGACAAGGCGTTTATGACGCTGTAGTAGGTTTTGGATGACATAATTAGACCTCTTGTACTACATGAGATGTTTGTTAAGCACCAGGTGTGTTTCGAGATGATTTGAAAATTGGTTGCGTCAGACGCTCTCTAACGTGCGACATGTTCAAGAAATCATCCAGAAATTGGCGGGGCCTTTCCCAGGGTTCGCTGATACTTTTAAGCATCTTAAATCCAAAAAGGAACAGATACCCTGCGAAGCCTCTGTGTTAAATGCTTTTAGCAAGGTCAGTATTGGTCGCAGTGACTTAGCATAGGTACTATTTGCCACCTTTATGAGTAGCGGTGTCTGTTTTGTCGCTAAGAGCAACCTGTACACCCCGTGTGCAGGTTGCTCTTCTGACGAAGAGCCGATACGGCCATCCCTTCAGTGGCGGGCGAGGATCTTCGCTGCGATGGGCGAAGTGATCATTTGAATCACGGCAAAAAAAGCGGCTGGAATTGCGATCTCTGATGGCAAGCCAGAAGCAGCGACAAACGCTGCAGCGATGCTGAATTCCTTTTTACTGACCGTGAAAAGATAGGTAATCACCTCTTTGCGATCAGAGGTGAGTAACCGTGAGGACATACCTACCAGGTACCCAATCAAATTGAGGCACAGGGCCGCGCCCGCAATCACAAACGCATACCAGCCATAGCCAATGATCGTGGTGGCATTCGGCCCGACCACGGCGAGTAGGATCAGCAGATACAGAATCGACCCTATCCCTGCATACGCTGAATCATGCCGTGCAAAGAAAGCCGAGAACCTTGTACGCAAGCTGACCCCAATCACGGTAGGAAGAAGCACGATTAGTGTTAATTCAAGAATAATTGATCCAAGCGGCACGTCTAACTGAAGGCCGGTGAGCCATAAAAACAGGAAGGGAACAATAAACGGACATAACGCGGTGTTGACTGCGTTGAAAACAGCGGCAAGCGCCACATTGCCTTTCGCCATCAGTACCAAAAGAGGAGAAGACACATCTGTCGGCAGCGTGCCGAGCAAGGTTTGGCCAGCAGCCAGCGGGCCGCTTCCAAAAAATAGACGGCCCGTTAGCCACCCGGCAATCGACATAGGCCCATAGACCAGCCCCAATGCCAACAACTGCCGTGACGGCTTTCGGAACACGATGCGCACTGCATGCGCATCGAATGTGAGGCTGATAATCAACATCAGTAATGCCAGTAATGGCCCAATCGCGAACTTAAGCATTATTCCGGTGGCCGGAAAGAGTAAGCCTCCCCCCGCGACGACGATTACAAACCAGACAAGGTGCGCCTCGACAAAATAAATGAATCTACCCATGGTGGATTGGACGTTACCGGTTGAAGTGGATTGAGCCCCGCACCTAAAACATGATCACCTTCGGCCCAGCACACAAAGGCTCCTTGGTAGCTAGGGACGTGCTTCCCAATCCAGCGATGCAAATAGATAATGCTCAAGGGTTGAAGCTTTAGTTGCTAGAGGTTTTATAGTACCAAGAACAGATAATTCGAGAGAGGGTAACAGATGGGACATCATCATGATCATCCCCACATTGATCCTGCCTCTGGCGACCGGCGCGTCAGCATCTCCATTTGGGCCAATGGGCTCTTAACCATCGCTCAAATCGTCGGTGGCATTATGGCGGGGAGCCTATCGCTGATCGCTGATGCGTTACATAACTTTTCTGACTTGGCAGCATTAGTCATTGCCTTTGCTGCTCGTAAAATCGCCAGACGGCCTGCCGATGTGCATATGACCTTTGGCTATGGCCGCATCGAGATAGTGGCAGCACTCATCAATTACACCACCCTCATTATTGTCGGTGTCTACCTGATTTACGAAGGCGCTATGCGGATGGTCGATCCCCCTGAGATAGAGGGATGGACGATCGTGATTATTGGTGGCGTCGCGCTCGTCGTCGATGCCCTTACCGCCATGCTCACGTGGTCAATGCAAAAAGAGAGTGTCAATATCCGCGCCCTTTTTCTGCATAACTTATCGGATGCGTTTGCCTCCATCGCCGTGATTATCGGTGGTTCGCTTATTTTACTGTACGACATGCGCTGGGTAGACCCCGCGATCACGATAGGGATTGCGCTATATATTCTTTACCTAGCCTTCTCTGAAATTGGCGGCCCTATCCGTACGCTAATGCTGGGATCTCCCCCGGACATTGACGGGCAGGCAGTCGTTGAGACCGTACGAGATATCGAGGGAGTCCAGGATATTCACCATGTGCATCTATGGCAGATGCAGGAAAACATGGCAGCCCTTGACTGCCACGTGGTTCTGACAGAAACCGGCTGGCAGCAGCTTGAATCCGTCAAAGCAGAGATCAAGGAGCAGCTTAAAATGCGCTTCAGTATTGCTCATTCCAGCCTAGAGTTTGAGCATAGTGACCACGCGCATCAAAATGCCAATCTATATGGGCATGAGTGACAGACCGAGGCCGGCTCCCAGCTCAGGTAGATAGCGAGCAGCTTACTCCCATAGCGATTGGCTTATTTTTCAACCCTACTTTTCCACCCCATCGTTGAGACAGAGAGAGAAACATGTTCAAAAAAGCGTCTTTTATATTGGCCGGTACGTTAATGCTGACCGCTGCGATCGTCGCCGTATCGAAGCCTGCCCTCTTAGACATGCAAGCTCAGGCAGCAAAAGAGAGCGGTGTCCAGGCCGAGGACTCCTTGGTGCGTTCACACTCCCCCATCTTGGGACGAGAAGACGCGCCGGTGACGATTGTGGAATTCTTCGATCCGGCTTGCGAAGCCTGCCGTGCTTTCTATCCCCTGACAAAAAGTATTCTGGAAACCTACCCAGAAAAAGTGCGGCTCATCGTGCGCTACACTCCTTTCCACGGCGACGTATCGGACAAGGCCATTCGGGTATTAGAAGTTGCTCGTCGTCAGGGCGTCTTTGAACCGGTACTGGAGAGGCTGCTGGCTCGCCAGGATCAATGGGCTTCACATGGCAGTTTTGATGAATCCGCTATCCTCGATATCGCGAGCCAAGGAGGCCTTGATTTAGCGGCTGCCGAAGAGCAACTGACTTCTGCTGAGGTGCAGGCGGTGATTGACCAAGACATGGCGGATGTCAGAGCCAATCAGATTCGCCAAACACCTACCTTTTTTGTCAATGGCGAGCCTTTAGACCCCTTTGGTATGCAAGAGCTGATTGATGCCGTCGAGAGTGAAGTAGCGGAGATCTCTGGGGAAGAGGATGGCCAGTGATGCAGCGCTGGTGGTTACTAGGCTTGGTGGGCTTTTACCCCTTGCTAGCCGAAGCCAATTGGCAAACGCATCTGTCATTGCCTCCGTCTGAACTTAGCCCTGTCAAGTTACAGGCGGCTAGCGAGCAAGAAGGCACATTACCGCTCGATAGCGTTGATACCCTAACCTTTGGGCGTGATGTCGTCATTGATACCACCCTCTACGAGGCCTTGGCAGCAGAAGGTGTCCCAACGCGTTTCGCCACTAAACTGGAAACACTGCTCAGCGAGTTTATCGCAGCGCCGCTGGAGTTTTCTGGCAGTGAACGTATTCAATTAGTGTGGGAGGAAGATCGACGCCAGGACGGCGCCCGTGTTGGGCCACCACGCCTCAGTTATGCCGCTCTGCCTGATCAGGCAGAGCCCTTAGAGGTTATATGGCCGGTCACTCCAAAGGGGGACGTTGCTCTTTTCAAAAGCAATACCCTGCTAAGCACGTTGCGTTTGCCTGTGCTTAGTGCTCGCTTAACGTCTCGCTTTGGGAATCGGCGACATCCTGTGTATGGAGGGGTGCGCCCTCATAATGGAATTGATTTGGCTGCACCAACGGGAACGCCAGTCATTGCTACCGCACCTGGGCGCGTATCCTTTATGGGGCGCCAAGGGGGATACGGGCAGGTGATCGAGGTGGAACACGACACAGGGGCCATTAGTCGCTACACACACCTTAGCCGATTCTCTCCACAGCTAGTGGTTGGGGATTTAGTTAATGCGGGAGAGTCGCTCGGAGAGGTAGGTTCGTCCGGGGTCGCCACGGGTCCCAACCTGCATTACGAAGTGAGAGTCAATGACCAGCCTGTTGATCCCCTTGGTCAAGGTCAACGCATCATGTTGGGTGAGCAGCCGACTCAAGGTGAATATCAAGCGTCACTTTACGAGGCAAGAGATCGCTTGGAACAAGCTATCGGCACGGCGTCCATTTATGACTTGATCTCGTTTAACGAGCCGTAACCACCCGTGCTTAGCAACGTTGCATGGATTGTTAGTAACGTGAACGTGTGCTTGCCTCGTTATGGAACCCTAGCGCTGTGATCACTCATCTACCACAAGACAGGTAATCGGTATGGAAGAGGTTTCTCTCGTCACCATGGGGGTATTGGGAAGCCTTGCCGCGGGCTTGATGACGGCTGTCGGGGCGCTTCCCGTCTTGTTTACCAAAACACCGAATCGTGGTGTTCGCGATTTAGCGTTGGGGTTCGCCGCTGGCGTCATGCTAGCGGCCTCTTTCTTCTCACTGATCATACCCTCCTTAGAAGCCTCGGAGCTGCGTTACGGAGGTAGCGTGGTACCTGCTGCCATTGCCTGTGCGGCCATCTTGCTAGGGATTGGAATGGTCGCACTACTGAACGAACTCTTACCTCATGAGCACTTCGAACAGGGGCGAGAAGGGCCAGAGGCTGCCTCACTACGTCGTATCTGGTTGTTTATTATTGCCATTACGATACACAACCTGCCAGAAGGGCTGGCCGTTGGCGTGGCCTTCGGCGCAAGGGGAAGCGAAGGAGGCGTTCCACTAGCGATTGGCATTGGACTTCAGAATGCCCCAGAAGGACTGGCCGTAGCAGTATCACTGCTAGGCGTGGGCTATTCACGTTGGCGGTCATGGACGATTGCCGCCCTTACGGGGCTTGTTGAGCCGTTGGGTGGCTTATTAGGCGCTGGAGTCATCAGCATGTCACAAGCGCTACTGCCCTGGGGGTTGGCCTTTGCGGCGGGGGCGATGTTGTATGTGATCAGTCATGAGATTATTCCCGAAACTCATCGAAGCGGGCACCAAAAAAAGGCCACGCTGGGCCTCTCTATCGGATTGGTACTCATGCTGTTTTTGGATGTTTCGCTGGGCTAACCATTGGGCGTGGGGCGTAGCGTTAGTGCTAACCTAAGTCGTGAGCCCCTCCGTGCGATTTTTCAGTGATACAGAGCTGATGATCACTGATGACCTCAATGATTCGGCAGCTTTCCACTTTACCACCGGCACACTGCGTGACCATCCGTTGAAGCTCCTCACGCAGTATGGACAGTCGTTGAAGGCGGGACTCCACTTTCTTTAGGTGATGCGTGGCGATGGCATCGACTTCTTGGCAAGGCATATCAGGTTGATCTGACATGGCCAAAAGCTCTCGCACTGACTCCACCGAAAAGCCAAAGTCTCGGGCATGACGAATAAAGGTCAAGCGCCGCACAGCGTCGTCTCCATAGCGGCGCTGCCCCCCACCGGTTCGTGTTGCATCGCGCAGCAGCCCAATACGCTCGTAATAACGAACCGTTTCAGGTTTGCAATCGGCTCGTCGTGCTAACTCACCAATGCTGATACTTTGCCCCATCATCGACATGGTAAAACTCCTTACGTAGGGCTTGAAGCTATAGTTGCTACAAGGTTTACACTTCAAAACCATAGCCCATTGAGAGAAGAGGCACCATGAAAACATCAACGCCGACAACAGCGCCAAACGTCTTGACGCTGCGTGTTGAAGGCATGGACTGCGGCGGTTGTGAGCGCAAGGTTGTATCGGCGCTAGAGCGACTGGAAGGCATTGAGGAAGTCACGGCAAGCTCGGTCACGGGATCAGTGAAGATTCACCACCACGATCACGGGGCCCCCTCGCGAAAGACCATTGAGGGCATCCTGAACGAACTAGGCTATCAAGTGGCTTCCCATGATGGCCAAACACGCGCATCTGGTGCTTCATCCTCTTGGTGGCAAACCGCTAAAGGGCGCTTGGTCATTATCACAGGAAATCTGCTGATAGTGGCCTTCGCGCTTCGTTTAGCATGGCCTGCGCTGGGTAATATGCCTTTCATTTTGGCCACGCTAGTCGGCTTAATACCCATTGCGCAGAGTGCCTGGGGCGCCCTCAAAATGCGCAATCCCTTTACCATCGAGATGCTGATGTGCATCGCTGCGCTTGGCGCATTGGCCATCAATGCTGCCGCTGAAGCTGCGATGGTCGTGTTCTTGTTCGCCGTAGGTGAGCTACTCGAAGGGGTAGCTGCTTCACGAGCGCGCCGCAGTATCTCAGCCTTGGCAAATTTAACACCCTCAACGGCGAGGCTGATGGACAATGGCCAGCTGCGTGACGTCTCGGCGGAGTCACTTAAACCCGGGCAGCGTGTGCTGGTGCGGCCCGGTGATCGCGTACCCTGCGATGGACGCATCCTGGTGGGCACCTCCGACATTGACGAGTCGCCGGTAAACGGCGAGTCCATACCCCGTTCGCGAGCGCCTGGTGATGACATTTTTGCTGGCACAGTGAATCTTGATGCCGCCCTGGAGGTGGAGGTAACACGAGGCGCTGATGACAATACGATCGCTCGCGTTATTCGTCTGGTTGAAGAAGCACAGGCCGCCAAGGCACCGATAGCACGCTTTATTGATCGTTTTGCGTATTACTATATGCCCGCCGTCGTCTTACTCGCCCTACTGATGGCGATAGTGCCACCGCTGGTATCGACCATGGCATGGTCGGAGTCGATTTACCGTGCGTTAGCATTGCTGTTAATCGCATGCCCCTGCGCGTTGGTCATTTCTACCCCAGCCGCCATCGCCGCAGGTCTCTCGGCGGGCGCTCGGCGCGGACTACTGATCAAAGGGGGAGCCGTTCTTGAACAGTTAAGTAAGCTTCGCTTGGTGGCATTAGATAAAACGGGCACCCTCACTGCGGGTACCCCAAGAGTCACAGATGTGGAGTCTTGGATTGCTGAGGAAGACGATAACAGCGTATTGCGGCTCGCCGCCGCGATAGAGCGAGATTCCAGTCACCCTATCGCCACGGCTATCGTTGAGCATGCCCGACAGTCGGGCCTAAACCTCCCCACCGTCACCGGCAGTCGTGCTTTGGCGGGGCGCGGTGTCTCAGGCCAGGTGGAGGGTCGCGAGCTGAGCTTAATGACGCCTCGTCATCTTCACGAGAAAGTCATCCTTGAGGTAAGTCTCAGTGCTCGGATTATCGCGTTAGAAGAAGCCGGTAAGAGCCTCGCACTCCTCGTCGAAGGCGAGCGTTTGTTGGGCTTGATCGCTGTTCGCGATGAGCCACGCGAAGATGCCCTTGAAGGCCTAGCGGCGCTATCCCGTTTAGGCGTACAGGCTGTCATGCTCAGCGGTGATAATGCCCGCACCGTCGCTGCCACTGGGGGTCGCTTAGGCATTGAAGCGTACGGCGAACTCATGCCTGAAGACAAGGCAGCGTATGTTCGAGACTGGCAAGCGGCAGGTCGTGGCCCCATCGGTAAAGTTGGCGATGGCATCAACGATGCACCGGCACTCGCGGCAGCCGATGTCGGTATCGCGATGGGGGGCGGCACGGATGTGGCGTTGGAAACCGCCGATGCAGCCTTGCTCAAGAACCGCGTTACCGGCATCGCTGAGCTGATAGACCTCTCTCGTGCCACGCTGCGCAATGTGAAAACCAACGTTGTTCTCGCCCTTGGCTTAAAAGCCATTTTCCTGGTCACCACAGCTCTGGGTATTACCGGTATGTGGATTGCGGTGATGGCCGATACCGGTGCTACCGTCCTAGTGACGTTGAACGCCATGCGACTGCTGGGTTATCGCTTTTCGCCCAGTACCGCATTGACAGGCCTGTCACAAGGAAAAACAACGTCATGAGCACAGCGCAACACGACAGCCCTTCACGACGTTGGCCATGGTTCACATTTGCTTGCGTGTTGGCTCTAGCCGATCAACTGGTCAAAGAAATCGTGCATGCCCGGATGTCGTTTGGCCAAGTCATTCCGCTAACACCGTTTTTTAACTGGGTTTACACCGGTAATACAGGGGCCGCTTTCAGCTTTCTCGCGGAGGCAGGTGGTTGGCAGCGCTATTTCTTTCTTGGTTTAGCGTTGGTGGTGGTCGTCGTATTGGTTGTGCAGCTATGCAAACCCCTGTCGCGCTTAGAGGCCTGCGCGTACAGCCTGATTCTTGGCGGCGCGCTCGGTAATACCGTTGATCGCTTAGCGCGAGGGTACGTCGTCGACTATCTGGACATTTACTGGGGCGAATGGCATTGGCCCGCCTTTAACATGGCCGATATCGCGCTGTTTGCAGGTGTATTGATGTTCGCAGTGGCATTATGGCGTGAAAGTCCTGCTTTTAAGCGCGCAGAGTAACAGTATGGATTTGGTCGATAAAGATAAAGAATATACGCTTTTTGCTGGGCGCTCCTCACCAATAGTAGATTGCGTTGTAGCGCTAGCCGCTGGGGTACTGACCACCTTGAGTGCCGCCCCTTTTTCCCTATGGTGGCTTGGCCCAGTGGGCGTAGCACTGGTCTATTGGAAAATAGCATCGCTAACGCCCGCCATGGCCACCCTGCGTGGGTGGTGTTATGGCGTAGGCCTGTTCGGTTCAGGCACGTCGTGGGTCTTCGTTGCTATTCACGATTTCAGTGGCACCGGGGCCTTGGTGGCGATGCTCCTCACCACTCTTTTTGTCAGCGTCCTGGCGCTCTTCTTTGCAGTTCCCTTTGGGCTCTATCGACGCATCACGGGGCCACGGTTCGCCTTTCTTAGCTTTGCCGGTATGTGGGTGGTGAGCGAATGGCTACGCACCTGGTTGCTCACCGGCTTTCCCTGGTTATTGCTGGGCACCTCTCAGATAGATTCTCCACTAGCCCCATGGGCGCCCGTTGGTGGTGTGTACTTGCTGTCACTCATGACCGCGCTGACAGGTACGTTAGGGGTAGAAGTACTGCGTCGCCGCTGGGGTTTCCTTGTCCCAATGGCCGCCTTGTGGATCGTTCCATTCCTATTGCCTGCCCAATGGACAACCCCGGCTGGCAAGCCCATCCAGGTGGCATTGCTGCAAGGGAATCTTGATCAGCGCATTAAGTGGACTGCCCAAGGGCAGCGCGAGGCGGTCAATATCTACACAACAATGACACAAGAGCAAGCAAGGGACATCGATCTCATCGTTTGGCCCGAGGCAGCCCTTCCCATGCTTGAGCAGGAAGCACAGCGAATACTGGAGCAAGTAGCGTCCGACCTGGGGCCTAACACCGCCTTGTTGACCGGCATTTTGCAACGCGACAGTGAAGGGCGCTCTTATAACAGCGTCATAGGGCTAAATGATGTGCAGGGCGAATACCAGAAAGCGCACTTAGTACCCTTTGGCGAGTATTTGCCATTCCAAAGCCTCCTCGCTGACACCCTTGCTTTTTTCGACTTGCCAGCACCCCGCCTGACCCCAGGGTCAGACGGACAGGCTCCGTTACACGTGGCTGGAACCACCATTGGCACTGCCATCTGTTACGAGATCATTTTCGCCGACCACGTCGCCCAACAGGCGCGTAATGCCGAGCTGCTATTAACGGTTTCCAACGATACGTGGTTTGGGCGTTCCATTGGCCCACACCAACATCTTCAAATGGCGCGTCTACGTGCCTTAGAAAATGGTCGTCACCTACTTCGAGCTACCAGTAATGGCGTGACGGCCATCATCGATTCACAAGGTCACGTCACAGCCCGTGCCCCACAGTTTGAACAGGCCAGTTTAACTGGCAAAGTGACCCCGATGCAGGGCCTAACTCCTTTCACACGCACCGGTAGTGGCCCCTCTTGGATACTCGCTGCCTTGCTGACGCTGCTCGGATTACAACTCAACTTATCTCGATCAAAAAACGACGCATTAGATGAAAAAGGAACCTAGCGATGCTCTCGGTAAATAACGCAGCAATACTTAAGAGACTCCTCCCATGGCCAATGCAGATCGGCTTCATCATGAGTGTGATGGTTTCGTCTCTGGCATGGCTCCCTGTTGCCATGGCGGCACAACCCGCCACTACCCAGGAGACGGAATGGCCCAAGGGGCATTACCCGCTACCTGAGGAAGGCAATATTATCGGAGAGGCTGACACCTTCACCGTGAAGGATTACGACGATACCTTGATAGATATTGCCAGGCGTCACAACCTTGGCTATTTGGAGATGACCCGTGCAAATCCAGAGGTCAGCATCTGGGTTCCAGGGGTGGGCACGGAAGTGACTATTCCCGGACGTTTTATTCTGCCGAATGTCGAGCGAACTGGGATCGTAATCAATATTGCCGAGCTGCGGCTTTACTACTACCCAGATGTCAAAACCGGTGAGACACCGCGCGTTGAGACCTATCCTATCGGCATCGGTCGCGAAGGGTTTGATACCCCTCTCGGTGTGACCGAGACCACCATGAACATTAAAAACCCCGCATGGTACCCGCCTGAGTCGGTAAAACGTGAAGCTGAAGCACGCGGCGAAACCGCGCCAAGTGTTGTCCCGCCCGGCCCCGATAACCCGCTGGGAGACCACGCCATTATCTTAGGCTTCGATGGCTATTTGATTCACGGTACCAACCAGCCCGATGGCATTGGCATGCGTGCAAGCCGTGGCTGTATACGCATGTTGCCTGACGATATTGAATCAATTTTTGACCGCATACCGGCGGGCACCCAGGTCAATATCATCAACCAACCTATTAAAATCGGTTGGGACAACGGACAGCCGCTGGTACAGGCATTTCCACCGCTTGGAGAAGAAGAGCATAGTATGGCGGCACTCTCAGAGACCGTGACACGCCTCAACCAATACAATGTCGATAACGTAAACGTCGATTACGAGCAGCTCAGCGACGTCCTGTCATTCTCCAGCGGGCTTATAACCCTCCTACATCCTAACCCGGAACAGGAGCCACAGCGTCACAGCCCCGAAGAGAAGGCTATCGAGGGCATTTATGAAGAACTGGTTTTGACGTCATCTCAACGATCATGACATTCACACAAAAAGCCCATTGAGCGCTGACATGCAGGTTGGGGAAGGCAGCCCCCTGCTAATAAGATGGGGAGACTCATTTCAACTTGTGCTTTTCGTAAGGTGCATTTTCCAGATTAGGCGTTCCGTCTCACTCAGCTATGATGCCGTCCTTCTAAACCTTAAATTGACACGATGATTGAGCATGTTTCATTCAAAAATTAGCTGGTCACTGTCCAGAGAGGCCCATACGTTCAAGCACACTAAGCCTAAGAAGGAAAATGTTCCCTGCGAAGCTTCTGTGATGAATGCAGTAAAGTAGGCATTACTCGTGGTGATTTAACCTAATAGGCATCTATTAATTTGTCAGCCTTAATGTGTCACGAAGGCCATCGTATATAGTGGTTATCAATGACAAATATGTGCCGATGCACATTTTTGAGATGATGGTGGGAATGGCTATGAGGTTCCGGCCCCTCCCACCCTTCATGCTCGTGTTGATGGTGTTCATCGTGATAGTGAAGATGGCTATGACGTATAGGCGAGTGCTCGTGCGCAATCTCTCTTGTATCTCGACGATGCCAAGCAAGCATCGCAAGCCCTGTCGCCGTTAAAGCTACTGTCCCGTGCAAAGCGAACGTTCCCGTCAGCCCCAGTTTTACCCCCAGCCAGCCTGCCAACAGATAGGTGATCAACCAGCAACAGTGGGACAATGAGAATTGGGCAGCAAATAGCACTGGGCGATCCTCAGGCTGGCAAGAACGCTTGAGCAAGCGCCCTGCAGGGGGCATGACCATCGAAGCGCCTGCACCCAGTAGCAACCATAGCCCGACAAGTCCCGCAAACGATGTGCCTCAAGTAGAGACCGAACGCCATGATAATGCCACCAAGCATCATGACTGGTCGTTCAGGCAATCGATCCAGTACCTTGGGTAGCAGTAAGGCCACCAGCATGGAGCCCCCGCCTGCAGCCGCAAATGCCAAAGCTACTTCTTTCTCGCCAAGCCCCAACATAGAGCGAACAAGCACTACCGTATTGACGATCTGCATCGCTCCGGCGGCTGAGACCGCAAAGTTCAACGCCAACAGACCCCGCAGACGAGGTGTTTTAAGATAAATCCGTATGCCGTGAGAAACGCGACGCTAAACGCCGGAAATTTCTTCTAGTGATAGTGACTCAGGCAACATCACCGATATAACCAGGGAGGCAGAGATCATGAACGCCAGGGCGTTGAGTACAAACAGGACATCAAAACTCATCACCATCAGCGATGCTGCTGCCACCATCGGGCTAAGAAGGTTCTCTAAGTCGTAGGCAAGGCGTGACAGGGATAATGCTCGCGTGTATTGCTCCTCGTTTTCTAGGATGTCCGGTATTGTCGCCTGGAAAACGGGTGTGAAGCCTGCTGAGCAAGCATTGAGTAGAAAGATCAGCACATAGATTTGCCACACTTCTGTAACGAAAGGCAGTGCGCAAACCACGGATGCTCGCAGCAAGTCGAGGCTAACCAACAACGTGTGTCGAGGTAGGCGTGAGGCGTAAGCACCACCAGTGGAGCAATGCCCACGTAGGCGACCATCTTAATCGCCAGCGCTGTGCCTAGTACGACACCCGCCTGCCCCTCAGTAAAATCATGAACCAGTAACGCTAGGGCAACGGTGGTCAGACCGGTGCCAATCATTGCAATGACCTGAGCGAAAAAGAGATGGCGATAGACGCGATGGGCGAGTACATCGAGCATAGAGCGTTCCTCAAGCAAGTGAGGGGGGGCTTGGATGTATTTACAGGTAGCGGGCAATGGCCTTGAACTCTTCAGCCCGCGCCCGCTGCGTTTGATCCTGAGAGCCCAAGGCATTCTCTAGACAGTGATCGATATGATCTAAAACCAAGGCACGTTTGGCCTGTTGAATAGCTTTCTCAACCGCATGAAGCTGCTGGGCAATTTCCAGACAGTGGCGACCACCCTCTATCATCTGCGTCACGCTCGAAAGGTGCCCCCGAGCCCGGTTTAAGCGCTTGATGATATCGGGATGTGACTGGTGTGTATGTATTGTCATTTCTTTCCCTTATTTTATTCCTATCCCCCTGGAGGGGATGTTAATCTATTGCCGCTACGCGGCGCTACAGCGTAAGCAAACTGTTATTTACATTTTTACCGTCAATTTTTGTCCTGGGCGCTTTAAATGCCCAATCGGCTGCGCCACCGTCTTCGCTATCTGACCCTGCTATTGCTGTTTTTGCCTAGCCTACTTCTTACCAGTGTGGGCGAAGCGAGTGCACATGGCGCAATGAGCATGGTTGGCGTTGAGTCATCTCACCATGAGAGTGTGCAGAATGGCCATGGGCATACCCATGGCCACATGCATGAAGACGGTCGCCAACTCCCTCATGAGAGCGGCAGTCACTTCCACGAACAAGCGGACCGGTTGGGGGCGAGCATTGCCATCGCACTCAACGTCCGTCATGCCCTGCGGCTAGGCGAACGACGCGCTTTTCCCCTGCGTCGAGTCTACCGCTTGGAGCGGCCTCCACGGCCAGTCGTCGCTTGATGACTGGGGCCATCCATCGGATGGCCAAGACTAACGACAGACCCGTGGAGGTTGCATGTTTCCATCCCAAGTAAGGGGTGTGCTCGGCTTGCCTATGATGAACCGACGCCACGCCTTAGCCTTTCTAACCCTGCTGTTAATGCTACTGGGCGCCAGTGGCGAGGCGCTTGCTCACGCGGTGGCTGAAGGTGACAAGGGCTATATCCAGGAGATCTATGGCGTTCATCTGCTCTCGTTTATGTATCTCGGTGCCAAGCACATGGTGACGGGGTATGACCACATCCTGTTTTTGTTAGGGATCATCTTTTTCCTCTACCGAATGCAGCATATCGCCATTTACGTCAGCCTCTTTGCCATCGGTCACTCGGCAACCATGCTGTTAGGGGTGTACTTCAATATCGGCATCAATAGCTATCTGATCGACGCCATCATCGGACTCTCCGTTGTTTATAAGGCGCTCGATAACATCGGTGCGTATCAGCGTTGGTTCGGCTTTCAGCCCAACACTAAGGTAGCCACGTTGGTTTTTGGTCTGTTTCATGGCTTTGGCCTGTCGAGCAAGATCATTGAATACGATATCTCGCCCGATGGTCTCGTCCCTAACCTCCTGGCATTCAACGTAGGCGTAGAGATCGGCCAGCTACTGGCATTGAGCGCCATTCTCATTGTGATGGGCTTCTGGCGACGTACTACTGGCTTCTTACGCCACGCGTATACCGCCAACGTCGCCATGATGTGTGCTGGTTTTATGCTGGTGGGTTATCAACTGACCGGCTATTTCATTGCTTAATTAAGGGGAGTCCCCGATGTATAACACTGATCTTCCAACCCGTGCCGAACTGCCGTCAACGGGTAAGTTACTTCGCTCTACGTTGATGGCCGCCGTTATTGCCGTCGCTTTGCTGATCACCGTCGTGCTGCCCTGCTGAGTATGTCATTGACCCCACCGGCGCTGGGCGCATGTTGGGGCTGACTGAGATGGGAGAAATCAAAACCCAGCTGGCTGAGGAAGCCGAGCTTGACCAGGCCAACGATCAAGCCAGTGCCCAGCAGGCGTCTCAACCCACTGCATCTCAAGAGATCGTCAGTGATAGTCAGCCTGCAACGGTAAACGGTGCTGATGCTCAGACTGCGACGCCCAAGACAGAGATCGCTCCCCAAACAGCCAATTCTCCCTCAGCAAGTGATCCAGTCGCACCTTCACCGGCCGATTCTGAAAGGGTGATGACCGACGCCAGCGTGGCGCTGGCGGAAGCATTGGCTTCCGAGGAAGCCGCTTCCCAGATGGCGCAAGCGGAAGAAGCGTCTCCATGGAGTGATGAGGTGAGCTTTACCCTGACGCCAGGGGAAGGCACGGAGTACAAACTCACCATGCAAGAAGGGGCAGTTGCTACCTTTGCCTGGGTCTCCGAAGGTGGCCCCGTCAACTTTGACACGCACGGTGATGGCAATGGGAGCTCCATTAGCTATGAGAAAGGCCGTGGCGTGCCCGAGGATGAAGGTGAGCTTGAAGCTGCTTTCACCGGCAATCATGGCTGGTTCTTCCGCAACCGTAATGACAACGACGTGACCATTGTCTTGCGTGTGGGAGGAGATTACGGCGAGTTAGTGAAGGCCCTGTAACGGATTAGCCCCTAGTGTTCTCTTGAGTGCTAGAGGCGTACTTTGTACTAGCGTAAAGTGTTCGTTAGTGGCCTTAATTGATTAACTTGCAGCTTGCGACGTCACCCCCTGCTTGAGTAGTGCTACACTTTAGAGTCCCTCAATAACAGAGCTAAAAATAGGCTGGAATATAGTCCCATCAGTAAGGTGCTCTTCCAGTTGGCCAGCGTCTAGCATCTCTATCTGTGACGGGTAATGCCTTAATAGCTGCTTTGCTTGCCTGCGGATGGTTTCTGGAAAGTCAGTGTTACGGCTTAGCTCGATCAAGAACTCTCGGGTCTGGATGACCGAGCGCGTGCGTTCACTTGGCATGGTCATAAAATTTTTCTTTTGCTTTGATAGAAACGCCACACCAAAAGCTGACGGCTCAAGTCGATGAGTAGAAGACGGCATCAATGAGATGCTGCGGCAGGTAGTTGAGGTTGCCAAAAAAGGTTTTGTCCGAGTCGGCCAAATCCCACGTTAGTTTGACGGCGAAAAGCCCGCTGTTGGTTATCGGCCATCGCGCTTTGCCCATCCGCGTCACGAATATAACGGGCCAACGTCATTGCTGCGGGTTGTCCGTAGCGAGCGCCTGGCGAAGCACATGTCCAAACATGGCGTAATGTCATCGCAATGTCGGGTTCATGTGCATCCAAGTATGTAAGCCCGTAGGCACAAGCCTCTAGCGTAAACACGTCATGGCTGCAGAGTTTCCAGGCGGCATTTGGCTTGCCCTTGGAGTCATAAGTATATGTCTTACCAATGTCGTGCAATAGTCCTCCCACGAAACAGGCTTCCTGCATGAGTCGAGGCATGGTTGGCTCGTTAAGGCGCAGCATAGCCACTGAGTGATTGGCAACTTCCAGCGAGTGTTTTAGCAAACCACCTGGATACGCATGGTGATAATTGGCGCTGGCGGGCGCATTCAAAAAAGCTTCAAGACGATCCTTGCGTTCCAGTACCCGTGTCAAAAACACTCGAAGGCAGTCTGATTGAAGCGACTGTACGGTCGCGATTAACTTGTCGAATGCCTCTGGCATCGGGGAGTACACCCGTGGCAACGATTGCAGGGTATCCATAGAGGTCACTTCATCCCGAGACGCCCTGCGGAACTCATCGAGAATGAATTGGCCTGACAAACACTTCACGCCGGAGGCGGTAACAAAGTCCAGATGGCCGATGCGCTCAGGTACTGTTGTTTTGCTCAAGTTGAGCATCGCGATTTGATTCCCCACACAATCGCTTAGCCGCAGCTTTAAGAAAGGCGTTTTCGCGTTGTCGAACTCCACCACGCGTCCAGTAAGGCGATAAGTGCCCGTGAAGGTACGAGACAGATGAGTAGGGGCGTTATCAAGCCGTTTCATGATGCTGCTCCTTCTGGGGCTTAGTGGGCGTGGTGTTGCCTAACAAACGCTCAAAGGCAGAGCCATCCATACGGGTGGCATTGGGGACGTAACGTGAATAAACCTTGAACAGCATCTCGGTTGAACTATGGCCCAGCATTCGCGCCACCCACTCTGGATTTTCGCCAGAAGCCAAAAAGAGTGTCGCGGCAGTATGGCGTGTTTGATAAGGACGGCGTTTGGTCAGCCCAAGAGACTTGAGTAAGGGGTACCACACGCGCTTTGTCACGTTATTGTGATCAAGCGGCTGTCCCATCTGATTGCAGAACACGTACTTACTCATGTGCCCAGTGGCGGCGTACTGCGTTTTGAGGGCGTCATACACCTGCCCGAACATGGGTATTTCTCGTTGCGATCCATCGGTCTTGGTGTATTCCGTTTCACCATTGATCAATGTTTCGCGTACTAAGATTTCTCGCTTAGCAAAATCAATGTTTTTCCACTTCAATCCATCGACTTCACCAGTACGCAGGCCGGTAAAGAACCGCACGGTGTAATAGTTGCAATAGTCTGGGCGTACATTGTCGATGATGCGTTGCACCTCGTGTAGAGAAAACGGCTCGATATGCGTCTTCTGTAGCTTTAACGGCTTGATGTTTTTGTACGGCGTCTCAAAGTCGAAACGCTCGGCCGCCTCATCGAGCACCATACGCAAAATGGACATATGGCTGTTGATCGTTTTAGGCGATACCAGCCCCGTGGCACCACGGCCCCTGCGCTTGGCTAGTTTGGTGCGGAACGCCAGGATGTCCGCCTTGGTGATATCTCCGATGTGTTTTTTCCCAAACGCTGGTTTAAGAGAGCTATCCAAGATCGAACTCACATTGCGTACGTGAGAGGCACGCCATTGGATTTTGCTCTCGTCGAACCACTGATCAGAAAAATCGTTGAAGAGTGGTGTCTCCACAGCCGGTTGAGTGTTCTCGATCTGTGCAGGTTGAAGAGCTTGGTTTTTAGCGGCGTTATTTAACCCCAGCTTCTGCAAATTTTTACTGCCAGGGAAAAACTCAGCATAGTCGAGATCATCTAGCAAAATCTTTGCTTCTACCTTTGCCAGTAATTGCTCCACTTTTTTTCTGTTAGTAGGCGTGTCTTTCAGTGCAGTTTGCTCACGTAACCGCAGGCCTTGGTAGAAAAAATCCAGATAGAGCTTACCCGTCTCTTTTCGTTGGCGAACCTTACCCATGGCTATAGCCTCCATTTGCCATCGGAATCGAAATGTTGCCATGAGCGGCTTTCAGCATTTCTTTTTCAACGGCTTCCCACAAGAACAAAATTTTCCGTCGGCCAAATGGCTTGATGTAGTGGGTGCCCTCGATAAGGACGCTGTCTTTTAGCTGCTGTCGGATAGTGCGGCAGTCGTACTTGATGCGCTGGGCAAGCTCTTCGGTCGTGAGATAGGTATAAGATGAATCCATCGAAAACCTCCAGAAGGAGTGGTATTCTGCGTGACTAAAAGGCATTCCAAGTATCAGAATGTCATCCTGAATGACATTTTAGACAGCAAAATACCATTTGCAAGCATTTTTTGCCATTCAGGATGACAAAAAGCATTTACAGGAGATTTTGATGGTTCGTTGTCATCTCGCGCGCTTGATGGGTGAGCACAAAATGAAGATCGTGGATGTTGCGCGTGAAACAGGTCTTAACCGCAATACTGTTACGCTTCTTTATAAAGAAACCGCTCAGCGAATCGAGCTGGATGCACTGGATAAGCTATGCAAGCTTTTCAGTTGTGAGGTGGGTGATTTGCTAGAAATTCAAAAAAACCATGAGAAAAATGAGAGTTGATTAATACTGCCAGTAGTTGACTGAAGGTCGCAAGAATAAATTACGCACGTAAGCAACGGAGCGAATGTGTCACATATACGTCACAGATGTGTCACAGGAAGTTTGCAGACGAACAGAAATAAAAAAGGCAGATCAGTAAGTAACTGATCTGCCTTTCAAAATATTGGTAGCGGGGACCGGATTTGAACCGATGACCTTCGGGTTATGAGCCCGACGAGCTACCAGACTGCTCCACCCCGCATCAACGTGTGGCGTATTCTACAGAGATTTCGCATGAAGTCAATAGGGGTATTAACACGTTCGGCTTATGGCAGTAGCGAGCATCCTGCTGCAACATGAGAGAAGTGCAGCTATGCTTTAGATAGCCATAACAAAAAGCTTACGTTGGTGCATTGCTCAAGCCAGTAATGCGCTAGGGTAATACAGGCGCAACCGCGCTTATTCACAATGGCTTGTGACACAACCTATATGCTTTTAGACCCAAGCCATTTGTCATTTCAGGGAGGTAGTCAATGACCAATCAAGCCCCCGTCGCCTGGGTAACTGGTGGAACTGGTGGTATCGGTACGGCAATTTGTCGTTCGTTGGCAGATGCGGGATATTTGGTTGTTGCGGGTTACCGCAACCCCGATAAGGCCAAAACCTGGCTAGAAACGCAGCGTGCTGACGGCTATAACAATATCGAATTGTCCGGCGTCGACCTTTCTGACCATAATGCTTGCCTGGAAGGTGCCCGTGAAATTCATGATAAGTACGGCCCCATCAGTGTGCTAGTGAACTGTGCGGGTATTACCCGTGATGGCACCCTGAAGAAAATGTCTTACGAGCAGTGGTACGAAGTGCTCGATACCAACCTCAACAGTGTTTTTAATACCTGCCGTAGTGTTATTGAGATGATGCTTGAGAATGGCTATGGCCGGATCATCAATATTTCATCCATCAATGGCCGTAAGGGGCAGTTTGGTCAGGTGAACTACGCGGCAGCGAAAGCCGGCATGCACGGCTTGACCATGTCGCTGGCACAGGAAACGGCGACCAAGGGGATTACGGTTAATACTGTATCGCCTGGTTATATCGCTACCGATATGATCATGAATATTCCCGAAAAAGTGCGCGAAGCCATTCGGGAAACAATCCCAGTGAAGCGCTATGGCAAGCCAGAAGAGATTGGCCGCTTGGTTACTTTCTTAGCCGACAAGGAATCAGGATTTATTACCGGTGCTAACATTGATATCAACGGTGGTCAGTTTATGGGCTAGTGGTTCGCTACTGGCTGATAAACACTAGCTCCTTGACTCAGAGGAGAACGCAAACGGGAGGCGCTCAGCCTCCCGTTGTTATTGATGTGTTCGTCATTTGTTAAGGCAGGGGAACTCTTGCCAAGCGGCTTAGCAGGTTATCCAACTCTTCTACTTCTTCAGCCCATAGTGCGGCAGGCATCGGTCCCAGTGCCAAAAGCGCGGCTAGAATGTCGGTGACTTCTTCATCACGACTGCGCTCCTGGCTGAAAGCCTCGTTCAAGCGTTCTACCTGGATGGCTAGTCGCAGCGGCTCATCGCTTTGCCGGACGCTACCAATGGCCAGCATAGAGAGATGTACTCTCAAGCGGGCGAGAGACTCCGCCAGCTTGGCATAGTCATTATCAGATAACGGCACTGCTACACGATGGCGCTGCTGATTGCGGATGGCGTGTGCCTCTTTAAAGGCCGCCGGAAGGGGGGCGCTGAGTAACTCTTGCGCATCTACCTCGTTGGGAGTTCCCTCACTCAGGTAATTCTGGTCGGCGGCCAAGTGAGCATTCACTAGCGGCATAATCGCGTGCCACTGCTGAACCGTATTGACGACGGCGAGCCGATTTAAGCGTTCGCGACGTGCCCGCACAATGCCGCTCATGCGCCGCTGCATGCCCTCGCTGCGACGATTGCGTGGCAGCGGTTCGAGCTGGTTGGCCTGGTTTAGAAAGTTATCCAACGTGGAGGCTTCGCTGGCCTCAATGGGCTGCCAGCTATCCATTTGATCGATGAGCGTTTGCATCTCATCAAGCTGCTGTTGTTGGCGTGCCGCTTGCTCATTTTTATGCGCATCGCGTTGGGCAAAAAGCTGGTCACACTCATGTCGAAAGGTTTGCCACAACGTTTGCTCTTCGCCTTTTGGGGCTCGCCCGAGCGCTCGCCACTGATGTTGTAGCTGTTTGGTGTGGTGAATACGTTGCGCCAACGGCTGGCTGTCATCACTGCGCAGTGCAGTTACCTGACTGATCAGCTCCCGTTTCTGTGAGGCAATTGTGTCGGCACGCTGATCAATTAGCGCCTGTAGCTGATGACGAATAGTGCCAAAGCGGCGACCAACGGCTTCTGAGCGGTCACGGGGTACCGGGCTGTAGTGACGCCATTGGTGGCGTGCCTTGTCGCGAATTTGCCGAAGGACATCGGGGTCGGCGTTTTCAGCCGGCTGGGCCAGCAAGCTCTCAAGTTGATCGCACAGCGCTTCGCGGGCTTGAAGGTTGGTCTCACGCTCTTTGCTAAGCTGATCCCGCCAAGGAGCGAGACGCT
Organism: Vreelandella indica; assembly: GCF_037070225.1. NCBI lineage: Bacteria > Pseudomonadati > Pseudomonadota > Gammaproteobacteria > Oceanospirillales > Halomonadaceae > Vreelandella > Vreelandella indica. The sequence goes on along the minus strand of NZ_JBANSO010000007.1, from coordinate 142,804 downwards.
CATGAATACGGTTCGAGGCGCTGCGAAAACGAGCAGACTGTTCGCGGTTGGCTGCTGCATCACCTAGTGATTTCCACTCTTTAACCAACTGACGATGGTGACGGTCAAGAGCTTCTTCTGCCATGTGAAGGTCGTTGGCTAACGCTTCGATGCTGACGCAGAGCTGCTCACGCTTTGGTCCGGCGACAAATCCACGCCAATCGCGTAACTCCGCTAGCCGTGCTGCTAAGTGCTTCAAGCGAGTTTTGAGCGGTTGAGCGGCAGCGCTTTCTAGCCCTTCGATACGAGGTTTAAGCCGCTGGTGAAGACGGCTGGCGCTTTTGAAGGCGCCACGCTCTAGCAAGTGTTCAAAGGAGTCGAGTTCGCCCGCATAGGTCGCGAGTGTGGCTTGATCTTCCGCCGGAGGCGATGGGGCAGTAGTTTCGTCGCTAAGTACCGCATGGGCACGGCGCAGTAGCGCGGGGGGCGTTAACGTGTCGGGCCATTGGCACTCGCTCACTTGTGCCGCCAAGGTAGCGTGGTCACCATTAGCCAGCGCTGTTTCCATATTGGCGCTAACCGCGCACCAGCGTTGCCAAGCTTCCAGGCATTGATCGTAGTGTTGAATCGCTACTGTATAACGCTGGCGTATAGCGTCGCTCGGCGGATGCATATCGGAAAGCGTTTGCCAGCGTTGGCCGAGTAGCTGGCGCTGAGCGCGCAGGCTGTCTATGTCCTGTACGGTCATGGCAGACGCGTGACGTAGGCCGTCGAGGGTTTCTTCAATTCCTTCAAGTAACTGTTCGCGCGTGTTTTCGGCTTCGTCGCGGCGCTCTGCGCTCTGTTGGCGAGCCTGCTCTTGAGTCTCATGATCGTGCAGTGTTTTGCGGCAATTGAGCAGCGCTTGGTGAAAACGCTGCTCCTGCTCAACGGTTGGTGGTTGAGTGAGTTGTTCCCATTGCCGTTCAAGATGCCGGAAACGGCCGCCGTAAAGCGGCTCCCACGGCGCGCGGGCATGCTGCTCCAGTTGGCTAAGCAGCGTTTCACGCTGCTGTGCTTCAGCTTCTAGCCACTGCGCATCGCTACGTAGACGGTTAAGACGTTCCCGCGCTAAACGAACCACTTGGCGGTCACGACGTGCTTCTTTCAATAAGCGTTTGAGTCCCTCTTCATCCTCAATGCGCTCAGCAGCCTGGTGACGAACCGCGGCCACGCCGTTATGGCAGGCCTGATGTATCAGGTCGTTCTCATCAGTAAGCTTGCTCAATGCCATTAAGCGTAATGTTAGATTGTCGGCCTGTAAGGCCACCGCGTTTAACACTCGCGGCTCTTCAATAAGCTCAACCAGCGCTTGACGCTGCTGCAGGTCGGTATGGCCTTCACGCCCGCTTAGCCGTTGGCAAACCGCATTGAACCAGGCTTCATTTTGCTGATGATGCGGATAAGCATCGACTAAGCCTGCGCAGTCATCCAACGCCAGCAGCGCAGCAAGGCGTATCTGGCTATCGGGATCTTGAGAGAGCGACTGCAGCGCCTGGCGCTGTTCTGATTGTTCAGGGTCGAGTCGCTGGAGGGCCTGACGACGTACTTCGGGGTCGGGATGCTGCCACCGAGGTGCGAACAGGCGTCTTAACAGTCCGTGCATGGATCATCCTGCTGGTGCGTAGCGTGAAAAAAATCGGTAGTCAGCCACACGGCGGTTGCAGTCGCCGGCGCTGTCGCTTAGCTTGGCCTTACTATTTTGTAATAAGCATGGTGTGGTAAGCGACTATTTTCTAGACCACAATGCGTGATAGTACGCTACCTTTAACTTATCTGAACATGACAGGGAGTTCGGCCATGAGCCTTAATGTGGATAGTGCCGCGGTGGCCTTTACCTTCAAAGGCGGCATGCTGCCGATGACCGTCATGGAGCTAAGTAGCGCTGACCCGGAGCGAATCCGGCAGCAGCTGGCTGGCAAACTTTCCCAATCGCCTGCTTTCTTCCAGCATACACCGGTTGTGCTCAGCGTGGAAAAGTTGGATGAACCGCACTTAGCCCTAGAGCGTATTTGTGCCGTGTGCCGCGATCATAAGCTGCTCCCGGTGGCGGTGCGTGGCGGCACTGAACCGGTGCGTCAATCGGCCTGGGCGCTGGGATTGGGTTGGTTCCCGCCGGTAGAAGAGGGGCGCCCACGGGTGCTCGAAAGCGTTGATACTTCTCCGGTGCATGAAGTCACCCGTGAAGACACTCAAGTAAGCGATATAGAGGTTCCTGCTCTCGCCACTCGCCTCTACCGGGGAACGGTTCGCTCGGGGCAGCAGGTAAGCGCTGCTGAGGGGGATCTGGTCGTTATCGGGGCTGTCAATGCAGGCGCGGAAGTATTGGCTGCGGGCAGTATTCATGTTTACGGCGCCCTGCGGGGCCGTGCATTGGCGGGAATTCATGGCAATACCCAGGCGGGCATTTACTGCCGGGAGCTGGAAGCCGAATTGCTCTCGGTGGCCGGTAATTACAAGCGTTTGGAAGATATTGACTCACAGCTTCTGGGGCGGCCCGCGGAAGTTCACTTTACAAAAGAACAGCTTGAAATTAAGCCATTAGGTTAAGGTCTTTTTATGAGCGCGCATTGGTGCTTCATCCCTAGCGACGCCGAAGACGCTATCCGTTACAGTATGGCTTGTTGATGACATTGACGTTCCCGTTATGCGCAAAGCGCCAAATGAGCTGCGCTCGCGATGAACGACTTCAAGAAGGAAGTGACTCTTGGCCAAGATAATTGTAGTGACCTCTGGTAAAGGAGGGGTCGGTAAAACCACCAGCGCGGCAGCCATTTCTACAGGCCTTGCCCTGCGCGGTAAAAAAACCGTTGTGATCGATTTTGATGTGGGCTTGCGTAATCTCGACCTGATCATGGGTTGCGAGCGTCGTGTAGTGTATGACTTAGTCAATGTGATTCAGGGCGAAGCGGGGCTTAACCAGGCGCTGATTCGTGATAAGCGCGTCGAAAACTTGTTCATTTTGCCAGCTTCGCAAACCCGCGATAAAGACGCTTTGACCCAAGAAGGGGTCGCGGAAATTCTCGAAAAGCTGAAAGAAGACTTTGATTACATACTGTGTGATTCACCTGCTGGCATCGAGCGCGGTGCGCAGTTGGCCATGTATTTTGCTGATGAAGCCATAGTCGTCACCAATCCCGAAGTATCCTCAGTGCGCGATTCGGATCGCATTTTAGGGCTGCTGGCTTCGAAGACACGTCGCGCCGAGCAAGGCGAAGACCCCATCAAAGAGCACCTGCTGGTCACTCGCTACAATCCCGAGCGAGTGACATCTGGCGACATGCTAACGCTGGACGACATTCGCGAAATTTTAGCGATTAATCTGCTGGGTTTGATTCCCGAGTCAGAAGCCGTTCTGCGCGCGTCGAACCAAGGCGTGCCCGTTACCCACGATATTTCAAGCGACGCTGGCCAAGCCTATAGCGACACCGTATCGCGCCTGCTCGGTGAAGACATGCCGTTGCGCTTTCACGAAGTGCAGCGTAAAAGCCTGCTGAGCCGCATGTTTGGGGGAGGTCGTCGATGAAACTGCTGGAGTTCTTGAAGCGTGAGCGCAGGAAATCCGCCTCGGTAGCCAAAGAACGTTTGCAAATTATCGTAGCGCATCAGCGTAGCCAGCGCGGCCAGCCTGACTATATGCCGCTGCTTGAGCGTGAGCTGTTAGAGGTGATTCGCCGTTACGTGCATGTAGATGACGATGCCATTCAGATTTCACTCGACAGTGAAGATAACTGTTCGGTGCTGGAGCTAAACGTCACACTTCCCAAAAGCTGATCTTTAGCGCCGATCTTCATCACTAATCAAAGTGCGTAAGACGCGGCGAAAGGGGTGGCGGGTGTGCTACGCTTGGGCTTTTCATTGCCCAGCGGAGTGTTAGTGCATGGCGCCACCCAATGCTGCCCCTGCCAGTTTTCTCTGGCATGACTATGAAACCTTCGGGGCTGACCCGCGTCGCGATCGGCCCGCCCAGTTCGCCGCGCTTCGCACCGATGCCGATCTCAACGAGATCGGTGATCCCATCGAGCTTTACTGTAAACCGGCCGATGACTATTTGCCCCATCCCGCGGCCTGTTTGATCACGGGTATCACGCCTCAAAAAGCGCAACGCCATGGTCTCCCCGAAGCCGAGTTTGCGGGTGAGATTCAGCGTCATATGAGCGAGCCGGGCACTTGCGTCGTGGGCTACAACAGCCTGCGATTTGATGATGAGGTGTCACGGCATCTTTTTTATCGCAACCTGCTCGATCCTTATTCTCGCGAGTGGCAAAACGGCAATTCCCGCTGGGATTTGATTGATATTGTGCGCGCCTTCTATGCGCTGCGCCCGGATGGCATTGAGTGGCCGCGGCGCGAAGACGGCGCACCCAGCTTCAAACTTGAGCATTTGACGGCGGCGAATGGGATTGCCCATGAGGGCGCGCACGATGCGGTCGCCGATGTGCGGGCGACGATTGCGCTGGCCCGTTTGCTCAAAGCGCGTAATGCTAAGTTGTTCGACTACCTACTTGGCCTGCGCGGTAAGCGTGCCGTGGCGACGCAGCTCGACCTGCCCGGTGCCAAACCACTGCTGCATATTTCCCGCCGCTATCCCGCCAGCCGAGGCTGTAGTGCGTTAGTCATGCCGCTGGCCGAACATCCGACAAATCCGAATGGGGTAATCGTTTACGATTTAAGCGTGGACCCCAGTGATATGCTGAGCATGTCCGCTGAGCAGATTCGTGAGCGCGTGTTTGTTAGCCAACAGGATTTAACTGAAGGCGAGGCGCGCATCCCGCTGAAAGTGATTCATATCAATCGCTGCCCCGTGGTTTTTCCTGCGAGTGCCCTAAAAGATGTCGATGGGCCGCAAAAAGGCGAATACGGCACTATCGTTAAACGGTTGGGCTTGGATGTGACGGCCTGTCGGCAGCATTGGAAAACCTTGCGCGATGCCAGCGGGTTGGCCGACAAAGTCGCTGAGGTGTTTAACGCAGGCTACGAAGAGGCGCCGCAAGACCCGGATCTAATGCTCTACTCAGGCAGCTTTTTCTCTGCCGTAGACCGGCAGCAGATGGAACGAGTGCGCGAAATGGAGCCATGGGACTTAGTGGGGCAACGGTTTGCGTTTCAAGATTCACGCCTGGAAGAGATGCTGTTTCGCTTTCGTGCGCGCAGTTATCCCGACACGCTGGAAGGCGAAGAGCGTGAGCAGTGGGAGGCGTTTCGCTGGATGCGCATTAATGATCCTGCATTAGCAGGCTTTACGTTGAAGGCATTTGCGCGGGAAATTGAGCAGTACAATCAGCAAACCCTTACTGATCGTGAGCGCCAGATTCTGGAAGAGCTCGTCATGTTCGTGGAAGCCATGATGCCCGCTCAGGCGTTTGACGCCTGAGCGGCTCAAGGTGCTAATGCGTTACCGAGCGGTTTGCTCTTCATGCACGTGGGGCAGTGGTGCGAGGCCCTCGCGATAATGGTTGACATCGCTCGGTTCATCGCTAGGGTTGAAGCGCACATCGAGCATGTGCTCCTGCAGCGATGGCCAAAGGGCCTTGATGTCATCAAGGCTGACGTCGAGGACTAATTCCGCCAACTGGTCACGGCGGTCAAAACGCACGTCTTCCAGGGCGGTTGCCTGCCAGTAACGATTGGCCATGCCAGATAAACTCGTATCGCGCTGGCGCAACTGATCGTGTACCGCTTGGCGATAGGGCGCTAACGCTTCATCGGTCAATGGCGCAAGACGCTGGCCTGCCTCCTCCAGAAAGGTATCCATGCGCGCGGCGATGGTGTCGCTGTCGACATCCGGTGATTGCACCACCAGCGCAATGCCCGGCGCTTCGAGAAGGGGTGAATAGCCCGCGTTAACGATATAGCCGAGCTGCTGTTCAGTGCGTAACTGCTGATAGAACGGCGTATCTAGCCACTGGGCAATCACGCTCGTCGTCGCTTGTTCTTCCAGGGTTTGATCGCGTGCTTGCAGATAGCGCAGCACCAACGATTCCTCTCGCGAGCTATGCGGGTGTAGCACCGCGTGCGCTTCATCCGCTGCGAGGGGGGTTAGGTTGGGAATCTCATCGCGGGTTAGCCGTGGGCGCAACTGAGTGCGCATTAGCTGTGCCTGTTCGCGCGCCAGCGCTTCATCGAGGTTACCGACCGCCATGGCATCGACATAGAGCCCCCCCAGAAAGCGTTGGCGAAAATCCTCTAAATGATGACGGTCAAAGCGGTCGCTGGCGGCAAGCAGTTCAGCAGTCGACCACTGGGGCGTGAGCAAGGCTTCGCCCAGCGTTCGGCTGGCTTGGCCATATAGCGATGACTGAGGAGCGTTGCGCCATTCACGCTGCAGTTGGTAACGCACGCGCTCGAAAGCGCCGTCGGTGATCGCGGCACTTTTGAGTTGTTCAATGGCCTGTTCGATCAGGGGCGTTTGCCCATCCCGCCAGCCGGAGAAGGAAAGCGTCATACCGCGGGAGTGCGGGTAGGCGCTAAAGGACTGGCCCGCCAGCCAAGCGGGGTAAAGCGATTCGTTCAAACTGTCATTAAGCCAACTGGCCAATAAGCGTGTTAACACTGCTTCTTCGGCGGAATAGCTGGCGGTGGGGTTTTGTAGGCTGACGCGCCACTCGACGCTCGGCGTATTAAAGCGCGCATCCTGCATGTGCCAAGCGGTAAACGACGGCGTATCGACCAGCAGGCTGGGGTGGTCATCCTGCCCTTCGAGTAAGGTTAAGTCACTGGCAATGAAGGGGTTGGGGCCGGGGAGTGCCAGGCCGCTTAACGCCTGCCCCGGTTGGTCGGGCGTCTGCTCTTTCCACTGCGTGTTGAACCACGGTGAAACGGTATCGCTCTCCACGTCAGGCCCAGAGTAAAAGCGCAGCATGTTATCGGCCGTTAGCGCATCCAGGTAGGCTTGTTGACGCTCTGCATCAGGGCCATCCATGCGGTAAGCCGCGTATTGAACATCTTCTACCGGATAGCGCGAAAGGCTCATGGAGAGGCGAGTGGCTTCCTGCTGTGGCGCGCCGTGTTGCTGGAAGCGGAATCCCTGCTCGTTGAGGTCTGCTTGCTCCTCGTAGCGCCACTCGGCGAGGCCGTCATTACGCAGTTGATCAATGGCTGCCAACAGCGTGGCTTCAATGTCGTCTAAGCGTTCGGCGCCTGCGGGTGTCAGGCTGATGGAGATAGTGAATAGCGCTTCGTTACCGTCACCACGACCTATGCCGGCGGAAAGTCCATCGGCCAGCCCGGCATCGCGCAGCACGGCAAGCAGGCTGCCATCGCCTTCGTCACCAAGCAGATGCGCAATCAGTTGTGTTGGTTTGCTGCGGTAGTCATCGGTAGGGTCAGGTACTGGGAAGTAAAAGCGCAGCTGACGACGATCTTGCAGCGATTGCCGCTCGATGTAGCGAGGAAGGGTGTCGGTATCGATCAGCGACGCGTCAATGGTCGGCGCGCTTAGATCGCGGTCGGGAATAGCGGCAAAGCGTTCGGCGACCCATGTTTCTAACTGATCCAGTGGCTGGGGAGCCACAATCGCCAAGTTCATTACGTTGGCATCGTAATGCTGGTGATAAAAATCAATCACTCGCTCACGCAGCGGCGTTTCGCCCTCTGGCGGGCTTGCGAGCGTTTCACGGCTACCCACGGCAAAGCCGGTGGTGGGGTTTTTAGGGTTTAAAAGCTGATTCAGTACATCGTTTTCACGCCGGGATTCGTCACGGATCCGCGCCATGTACTCCGAGTGAACGATGTTACGTTCGCTCTCCAGGTGGTCGGCATTAAACAGCGGCGAAAGGAAAAATTCGCTGAAGCGATCTAACGCCCCCGGCAGCGCCGATGGCTCAATATCAAAGAAGTAATTGGTATCCTGCTGGGCGGTAAAAGCGTTGTGTGAGCCGGCGTTGTTAGAGATATAGCGCTGATAGCCGTCGGACTCTGGATACGGCTCGGTGCCTAAAAACAGCATGTGCTCCAGAAAGTGAGCCAACCCCTGAAGGTCCTCAGGGTCTTGAGCGCTGCCCACGCGAACGTTCATGGACGCGGCGGCTTTATCTGCCTCAGGGTCGCTGACCAGTAGCACATTCAGGCCATTTTCAAGCGTCAATACACGGTAGTCGCGACTGTCATAAGGGCTGGTGATCGGGGTGACGGTCGCTTTGACAGCGTCCACTGCGTCCGGATCGGCAATGGCCTCATTGTCGTTGGCTAACGCGAGCGGCGCTACCCAGAGGCTTATGATGACACCGAACAGTGCATGCCGCGGCAGGTGATGCCAGTGCTTGAAACAAGGGGGTCGCAACATTACAGCTCCTGAGACACAGCCCAGCGCAGCATCGACCCGGTAGGATGGGCACAAGCCGATGACTGATAGGCGGGATTATTGACATGTTTAGATACCGGAAAAGCGCCCAACAGTTCCAAAGGTGCGGGCGTTAATAGCGAATTAAGCGTGTCGGTATCGGTATCGGGGTTGAGCCAGGTAGATAACGCATGGCTGGGAATGACGGCGGGCAGGCGATCCGTGAGTGGCGAGAGCAGAATATTAGCGGGTACGGTAATCAAGGCCGCGGAATCGGTGAACGCCGTTAAGGTGGTGTGATAACGGCACCACAACGCGCCCAGCAGTAACGGCGCCCGGGATACCTGGGTCACTAGATAAGGCTGTTTACTGCGCGGCTGTGTTTTCCATACATAGAAACCGCTCACGGGAATAACGCACCGGCGTGCGCTGAATGCATCGCGAAACATCGCCCGTGATGCCAGGGTTTCAGAGCGGGCGCAGTGGGGGGCGTGATCCAGTACTTCCAGCCAAGGCGGTGTCAGCCCCCAGAAAACCGACGAGAGCCGATACTCGCCCTGTTCAAGGCGAATCGCCGAAATAGGGCGCCGGGGCGCTAAATTAGCGGACTCAATCAATGGGTCCTGGCGATCAAGCGTTGGCAATAAACGGGTCAGCGGTAAATTTTGCACATGCAATCGACCCGTCATGCCTGTCTCCTTAAGCAAAATCGTCGTGGAAGTGGCCCTGGACGCGAGGGACTTCGCGCAATGAAGCACGAAATGTAGTGTTTTAGTGTCGAAAACAGTGTTCGATGTAAGGTATCCTATATTACCCCTTGCTCCCGCTAAAGTGCAGTGAGGCATTCCTCCTCGTTTGCCGTTGACCTTAAGAGATCGCCATGGCCCGTCCTAGACAGCATGCGCCCGATGCCCTCCATTCTCAGGTCATGCACGCTTGTGATGAATGGTTGGCTGAGCAGCCAGTCCATGGTCTTTCACTACGTGCCCTGGCCAGGGAAGTTGGCTGCGCCCCCAGTACGCTACTTAAACTCTATGGCAGCTTCAATAACTTATTGCAGCACGTCAATGTGGAAACGCTGGCGCGCTTGCAGCACACCATTACCAGCCTGGTGGATGATGATCCTGAGCCGTGGCTGCGTTCGTTAGCCCGTGCCTATTGGCTTTTCGCTGAGCAGGACTGCTACCGCTGGCAGCTGCTTTTCGATTACCCGTTGGCAAAAGAGGGTGAGCTGGATCAGCGTCAGAGTGACTTGATTGAAGCGCTGTTTACGCAAGTGGAAGCATCGCTCAAATCTTATCAGCCTGCCTTGGATGACCTGGAGGCGCGTCGTTTGGGGCGTACGCTGTGGGGCAGTGTGCATGGCCTCGTTCAGCTTGGCCTGAATGAGCGCCTGGGCTACTGGCAGGGCCAGCAGTTGAAAGTGGACGAACTGCTGGATCAACTGATGAGTACCATTCTGGCGGGCTTACGCCACCGTGAGGCGGCAACGTGACGGGGTGGGTGAATGCGACTCGTCAAGTGCTGCGCTGGCTGATTTTTATCTCCATGCGCCTTTGCTATCGGCTGCAGGTGCATGGGCGTCAGCATATCCCTGCGCACGGTGCCGCGCTGGTAGTGTGTAATCACGTAAGCTTTATGGATGCCCTGGTGCTTGGCGGCGCTAGCCCCCGGCCATTACGCTTTGTTATGGATCAGCCGATTTTTGATTCCCCTTGGCTGAAGTGGTGGTTCCAGCTGGTGGGCGCTATTCCCATTGAGTCTGAGCGGCGCAGCCCTGGCGCTCTTAGGCGCGCCCTGGATGACGTTAGCACTGCGCTTCGCCAGGGGCAGGTCGTGATGGTCTTTCCCGAAGGCCGGCTGACCCCAGACGGTGAGATCCATGCTTTTCGCCGTGGATTGGAGACCATACTGGCCAGGGATGATGTGCCGGTCATTCCAGCTGGGTTGGCGGGCCTATGGGGCTCCTGGACGTCTCACCATGGTGGTAAGGCGCTAAAGAAGTATCCCAAGCGGTTTCGGGCGCCCGTGAGCTTACACTTTGGGCCACCGCTCAATCGCTTGGATGCCGATGATATGGCGCTGCGGCGTTTTCTGGAAGCCCGAGTGAGGGCTTTAAAAGCAGCGGCTGATCAGGATCTGGCCAGCCGCCGTTAAGCTGTTTGAGCTCTCTCTTAACTCAATCCTTCGTCTTGATCGCCGCCTAGCGGCGTGGTGCTCGCAGCTTTTGCCAGCAGCGCGCCGAGGTGATGAGATTGTCTCGGATCTCTAGAATCTCCATGCGCATATTGTCGATCTGCAGGCACGCCGGGCCTTCCGGAAAAGCTTCAAGGTGTTCAAGGATTAGCCCGTTAAGCGTCTTGGGGCCATCGGTAGGAAGCTGCCAGCCGAGCATCTTATTAATTTCGCGAATATTGGCGGTGCCTTCGATCACATGGCTGCCGTCGTCCTGCTGGTGAATCTCTTCATCTTCAGAGACATCGGTAGTGAACTCACCAACGATCTCTTCGAGAATATCCTCCAGCGTGACCAAGCCCTCAACATCGCCATACTCATCTACCACGATGCCAATACGCCGCTTCTGCTTTTGAAAGTTGAGCAATTGGGTATGGAGAGGTGTCGACTCGGGAATAAAATAGGGCTCGCGGGCTTCCTGAACAATGGATGCCTTGGTGACTTCATCCCGGGATAGAAAGCGTGCCGCATTACGCAAATGCAGCATGCCGATAATATTATTGATGTCGCCTTTATAGACCGGCAGCCGAGTGTGCTGGCTGGTACGAATCTGCGTCAAAATATCTTCCAGCGTGTCATCCAGGTCGATGCCCAGAACTTCATGGCGAGGCACCATAATGTCATTAACCGTAACGTTCTCAAGGTCAAGAATCGACAGCAGCATGGCGCGGTGACGGTAGGGAATCAACGTGCCGGCTTCATGTACCACCGTGCGCAGTTCATCACGCGTTAGGCTGTCACCGCCGTTATCGACGCTTTTAACGCCCACTAGCCGGAGCAGGCCGTTAGACATCACGTTAACCAGCCATACCAGCGGGTAGAGCAGTTTCAGCAGTGGCTCAAGGGCATAGGACGTCGGGTAAGCAATCCGCTCGGGCTTAATCGCGGCGTAGGTCTTCGGCGTCACTTCGGCGAAAATCAGAATCGTGATGGTCAGCAGGGCGGTGGAGATAGCAGGCCCTGATACATCGCCAAAGAAGTGAATGGCAATAATGGTGGCGATCGACGCTGCCAAGTTATTGACGAAGTTATTGCCGATCAGGATAACGCCGATCAGGCGGTCTGGGCGTGTGAGCAGGCGCATGACCCGTTTGGCTCTGCGATCCCCGCTGTTGGCTTGATGACTCAAGCGGTAGCGGTTAATCGACATCATGCCGGTTTCAGAGCTGGAGAAGAAAGCAGAAAGCACTATCAGTAAGGCTAGCAGGCCGAACAGTAACCCCAGGGGGAAGTCGTCGCTCAAGTCGAAAAGTCCTTTGTGGCGTATTAGGCTCGATTTGTAGAAGGTCGCGAGTGGTGTGTCAAGACAACCAAAGGCGTGGTTGCGCCCCGTTTGCGGTTGAGCAGTTATCGATTGAGTAAAACCTCAAGTACAAACTTGCTGCCGAAATAGGCCAGTACGAGTAGGCCGCAGCCGCCCAGTGTCCAGCGTACGGCACGCATGCCGCGCCATCCATAACGATAACGACCAATCAACAGTGTCGTGAAGATTACCCAAGCCAGCAGCGAAAGCACGGTTTTATGCGCCAAGTGTTGGGCAAAAAAGTTATCCAGGAAAATAAGGCCGCTCGCGATGGAGAGCGTTAATAGAATGATGCCCGCCCAGATCAACTCAAAAAGCACGCGCTCCATGGTGGTCAGCGGCGGTAGCGACTGCACTATGCCGCGAATATGATGATGGCGTAGCGCCTGGTTTTGCAGGCCAACCAGCACGGCTTGTGCGGCGGCAATGGCCAATACGGCAAACGCTAGGGCAGAGCTCACTGCATGCAACAAAATGCCTGGCGTTAGTCCCGTATGGCCGCCTTGATTCGGTAGCCAAGTGGCAGCAATGAGCGCAATGCCTGCTAGCGGAAACAGTGCAATGCCTGCATTAAGCACTGGTTTAAACAGGCTGGCGACCAACACAACATTAACCGCCACCGCCATCAGTAGCGTGGCACTGGTGGTAAAGCCGGGCAGTAGCCCAGGGGATTGGCCGACTAATTTGACCACCACAGGAATATGCAACAGCAAGCCCAACACGGCGAGCAGGCGCACCATGCCCTGGCGGGGCGGCACGCGCCGGAAGAGCGTCATGCCCTGCCAAATGGCAGCGGCAACATAAAAAACAAAAGCAATCGTGGCGAAAGGGAGCGCCTGCATGATGCTATCCGTGCGCCTTGCAGCGCGTTGCTGTGAATAAATAAACGTATTAAGTGTGATTACGACGAGAATCTATCCAACTACTATAACTAATCCAAGCGGCGTCGCCCAGCAGGGCAAACGTAGGAAAATAGGTATGGCGCTCAATGCACCCCATGGAGACTCTAAGCGTGAGCGCGTATAATCTTTTTACTAATTAGTCCAGGGCGTGCGCGCCGACGGCAGTGACGGAGGCAGAGGCCCCATGTTTCAGAATCTAAGCGAGCGTCTTTCCCAGACGTTAAAGTCGATTAAAGGTCAGGCTCGCCTGACTGACGACAATATAAAAGACACCCTGCGCGAAGTGCGCCGCGCACTGCTTGAGGCCGATGTAGCATTGCCGGTCATCAAGGAGTTTATCGAGCGCGTTCGCGAGCGGGCGGTAGGGCAGGAAGTGTCCAAAAGCCTGTCGCCTGGCCAGCAGTTCGTCAAAATCGTCCAGCAAGAGCTGGAAGCGATTATGGGCGAAGCCAACGACGGCTTTGTGCTTAAAGGCTCCCCCGCTGTTGTATTGATGGCCGGTCTACAGGGGGCGGGTAAAACCACCTCTGTGGCCAAGTTGGCCCGCTACCTGCGTGAGCGCGAGAAGAAGAAAGTCTTGGTGGTGTCTGCCGACGTCTATCGCCCGGCGGCTATCGACCAGCTCGAAACCCTGGCAAAAGAAGTCGAGGTGGATTTCTTCCCCTCACGCTCTGACCAACAGCCGGTAGCGATTGCCGAAGCGGCCATCAAGCACGCCAAAATCCAGTTTCACGATGTCGTGCTGATCGATACCGCCGGCCGTCTGGCGATTGATGAAGCCATGATGGCGGAGATTCAGGCACTGCATAAAGCGGTCTCGCCTCAGGAAACGCTGTTTGTCGTTGACGCCATGACCGGCCAGGATGCCGCCAATACCGCCAAGGCGTTTAGCGAAGCGCTGCCGCTAACTGGGGTGATCCTCACCAAGGCGGACGGTGATGCTCGTGGTGGCGCGGCGCTGTCGGTACGCCACATTACCGGCAAGCCCATTAAGTTTATGGGTGTCGGTGAAAAAGTCGATGCCCTAGAGCCTTTCCACCCAGACCGGGTTGCCTCGCGCATCCTGGGCATGGGCGACATGCTGTCGCTGATCGAGGAAGCTGAGCGCACCGTCGATAAGTCCAAAGCCGAGAAGTTGGCCAAAAAGGTCAAGAAGGGTGATGGCTTTGACCTGGAAGATTTTCGCGACCAGCTCCAGCAGCTCAAGAAGATGGGCGGTATGGGTGGTCTAATGGGCAAGTTGCCGGGTATGGGGCAGATGGCCGAGATGGCCCAAGGCCCTGGTCCTGAGAAAGAGCTCGGCAAATTAGAAGCGCTGATCAACTCCATGACGCCCAAAGAGCGCCGCAAGCCGGATATTATCAATGGCTCGCGCAAGCGCCGTATTGCCTCGGGTGCCGGTCTGCAAGTGCCTGATCTTAATCGTCTGCTTAAGCAGCATAAGCAGATGCAGAAGATGATGAAGAAAGCAGGCCAGAAGGGCGGCATGCAGAAAATGATGCGCGGCATGTCCGGCATGATGGGCGGCGGTGGCCCTGGCGGGCCCGGAGGTATGGGTGGGCCCGGCGGCATGGGCGGTATGGGTGGCCCAGGCGGATTGCCGCGGCGTTAAAACACTAACAGTAACGTGCTGATGCGCTTGGTGAGGTTGACGGCCTGTGAGTTTTCTGGCTGTCAGGCTTTCCAAGCCGAGCGCATTTGCGTAGAATGCGGCCTCTTCATGCGTGGGTGTTGCCTAAAATACGTTAAAAACGTAGCGGTAACAGTCTCAGTGAAGGCCTTAATGGTACTAAGCATGCCTTATGTGGGCTTAGCGCCAAGAAAACAGCACGAAGAGTGTTCCGATAGCGGTTTGCGCTAACAACACACTCTCGTAACCTCAACCGAAGGATAGTTATCGTATGGTTACCATTCGTTTGGCCCGTGGTGGCGCCAAGAAGCGTCCCTTTTACCACCTGACCGTTACTGACTCTCGTAACGCCCGCGACGGTCGTTTCATCGAGCGTATCGGCTTTTTCAACCCGGTTGCCCGTGGTCAGGAAGAGCGTCTGCGCGTTGACCTAGATCGCGTTGTTCACTGGCAGAGCCAAGGCGCCCAGTTGTCTGGTCGTGTTGCTGAGCTGGTTAAAGAAGCACGCAAACAGGCGTAAGCCTGCATTGTGGGTTCTGTTCTGTAGTGTGATATTAGATGAATGCTGGGTTAGCTGAGGTCGTCAATGACGCGTTTTGAAATAAGCCAAACTGACGACACGCATGTGGTGCTAGGCAAGCTGACTAGCCCTTATGGGGTGAAAGGTTGGCTCAAGGTGTACTCCTACACTAGCCCGATGGACAGCATTCTCGAATACCCGGAATGGTGGGTGCGCCAAGGCGAAACCCTTAAACGCATGAGCATTGTTCAGGGGCGTCGACAGGGCAAGGGAATTGTAGTGCAGCTTGAAGGGGTCGATGACCGTAGTGCGGCGGAAGCATTAGCCCAAACGGACATTCTGATGCCCAAAGAAACACTACCTAAGCTTTCTGACGGCGAATACTATTGGCATGAGCTTGAAGGCATGACGGTCTTCACTCAGGCCGGCGAGCGGTTAGGGCGGGTAAGCTACCTGTTTGAAACCGGCGCCAACGATGTCATGGTGGTTCGCGGCGATTCAGACGCAATCGACAAGCGCGAGCGACTGCTGCCATTTTTGCCAGATGATGTCATTGTTGAAATCAGTTCCCAAGAGGGCCGCATGGTCGTCGATTGGGATCCTGAGTTTTGACCAAACTTATGAACAGTTTGAGTAATGATGCATCTTCCGACTCAACTGAGTTGGATAGTGGCAACGCTCCGGCAACGGAGAGTGAAGCAGTAGCGCCTGCAATGTGGATTGGTGTGGTGTCGTTGTTTCCCGAAATGTTCGACGCGTTAACGCAACAGGGCGTGGTCGGGCGAGCGGTAGAGAAACAGCGTATTGCACTGGAGTTTTGGAACCCGCGGGATTACGCCACTGACCGCCATCGTAGCGTAGATGACCGCCCCTATGGCGGTGGTCCAGGGATGTTGATGAAAGTCGACACTCTGCGCTCAGCGATCTTTGCGGCTCGTGAGCGGGCGCAACTAGCCACCGGCTTAGTACCGACGGTGATCTATCTATCGCCTCAAGGGCGAAAGCTGGATCAGCAGGGCGTTCAAGCACTGGCTTCCGCCGGGCCTTTAGTGGTCGTGGCAGGTCGCTATGAAGGCATTGATGAACGCGTGGTGGAGAGTGACATCGATGAAGAGTGGTCGATTGGTGACTATGTGTTGAGCGGCGGTGAGCTGCCAGCAATGGTGCTGATCGATGCAGCGGCAAGGCTGATACCCGGCGTGCTGGGCCATCAGGATTCCGCTGTCGAAGACTCGTTTAATGACGGTCTGCTAGACTGCCCGCACTATACCCGTCCGGAAATAATTGACGGGCGCCAAGTGCCAGATGTGTTGCTAAGCGGTAATCATGCAGCTATCAAGCGTTGGCGATTAAAGCAGTCGCTAGGCCGGACATGGCAACGCCGTCCAGACCTATTGGAAGGGCGAACGTTAGATGCCGAACAGCGCAAGCTGTTAAATGAGTTTATCGAGGAACACGCTCTGTCCACTAAGTAGCTTGTTTTTCAACTAGTTTTATTAACTAGGTTGTTTTCAACTGCTTGAACCAGAGCGGCGGTGCAGGGCGGACACGGCAGTAGCTTACATAGAAGTCTATGTTTGAAGAACTAGCCAACGCACCTGTGTCACCCATAACGACTCCCGCGAAGCTCGTTTCGAGCGCCGGGATCACGGCTTCCGCCACCCATGTTTGAGCGGTTAAGCCAACACGTTATTCAGGAGTATGAAGATGAGCAGCAAAAGCAAAGTGATCCAGGCGATCGAATCTGAGCAAATGGGCAAGGAAATTCCTCCCTTTGCCCCCGGCGACACTATTGTCGTTCAGGTAAAAGTAAAAGAAGGCACCCGCGAGCGTCTGCAGGCGTTTGAAGGTGTGGTCATCGGTAAGCGTAACCGTGGCCTGAACTCCGCGTTCACCGTGCGTAAAATTTCTCACGGCGTTGGCGTTGAGCGTACCTTCCAGACTTACAGCCCGCTGGTTGACTCGATTGAAGTCAAACGTCGTGGTGATGTGCGTCAAGCCAAGCTTTACTACCTGCGCGAGCGCAGCGGTCGTTCTGCACGTATCAAGGAAAAGCTGGCTTAAACGCCACTGTTCCATGGGCGTTCGCTGTGCTTCTATACGCGTGGCGCCCAGATACCAAGACCCCGTCACCGCTTTGCGGGGCGGGGTTTTGTTTATACAGCTGCTTGATAACAAACAGCCGGAGACTGCTGCCGTATGAGCGTGATTGATGCTTTTCTGGATGCCCTATGGCTCGAGCAGGGCGCCAGCGATCATACGCTAGCTGCCTATCGGCGTGATTTAACCGCGTGGCAACGACATTTGGAGAGCCATGGCGAAGCGCTGCTGGCGCCACCGCCGGAACGGATTAGCGAATGGTTCGCCAGCCGCCGGGAACAGGGCTACCAACTGCGTAGCAATGCCCGGCTGCTGTCGACGCTGCGCAGTTTCTACCGCTGGGGGCGCTTAAATAACCAGGTGATGAGTGACCCGCTCACTGACATCAAGCTGCCGCGCGTCATTCCCGGCTTGCCTAATACGTTGGAAGAAGACGAAGTAGAGCGCCTGCTGATGGCGCCGGATACGGAGACGCCTTTAGGCGTGCGCGATCGTGCCATGTTGGAGTTACTTTACGCCTGTGGCCTACGGGTGTCAGAGCTGGTGGGGCTGACCGGCGATGCAGTGAACCTTCGCCAAAACGTGGTGAGGGTGCGCGGTAAGGGTGATAAAGACCGCCTGGTGCCCATGGGTGAAGAGGCCGCGGATTGGATTGCGCACTACATGGAGACCGCGCGATTGGCGCTGATGAGTGACCCAACGCGCCCAGCGCTGTTCCCAGGCCGGGGCGATAAAGCCATGACTCGGCAAACGTTTTGGCATCGCATTAAGGTACATGCCATCACGGCAGGGATTACCCGGCCACTGTCACCGCACACACTTCGCCATGCATTTGCGACCCATTTATTGAATCATGGGGCCAATTTGCGGGTCGTACAGCTGCTGCTGGGTCATAGCGATTTATCGACGACCCAAATTTATACCCATGTGGCCCAAGCGCGCTTGGAAAGCCTACATGCAGAACATCACCCACGAGGTTGAATTGATGATGCGTCAACGCCGTTTTTTAGTATTTCCGTTATTAATAGCGGGCAGTCTATTACCTGTTGCCGCTCAGGCTGATGCGATAACAGACCGCCTTTCAGAATCCCTTAGCGTTAATGGTCAGGCGATGCCTGTGGAAACGGTGACGGAGACGCCCATGAGTGGCGTTTACCATGTGCGGTTGGAGAGCGGCGAATCCTTCTACTCCAATGCGGACGGTAGCCACTTTCTTGTCGGCGATCTGTATGAAAATGCCGATAACGGTTTGGTGAATTTGACCGAACAAGAGCAGAATCAAGAGCGTGCTGATGCGTTAGCAGCCGTGCCGGAAAGCGAGCGAGTGATTTTCCGCGGAGCTGATGAGCCGAAGGCAACTGTCACGGTGTTTACCGACCCCACATGCCCTTACTGTGCCCGCTTACACGAAACGATTCCCGAGCTAAATGAGCGCGGTATCGCCGTTCATTATCTGGCGTTTCCTCGTGCGGGCATGGGGAGCCAAGCCGCCAACACGCTGCAGCAGGTGTGGTGCTCAGATAATCGCAGCGAAGCGATGACTCAAGCCAAAGAAGGCGAGGCTATTTCCAGCGCGGCAGACTGCGACAATCCGGTGGCTGGCCAATATGAGCTGGGTAAAGCCCTGGGCGTGCAGGGGACGCCAGCGATTATTTTGCCCGATGGGCAGTTGGTCCCTGGATTTGTGCCACCCGAGCGGCTCACCGCCATGTTAGGCTTGGATGACGATGAGTAGTGCCGCAACGATTAGACGGCATACAACGCTGAGATACTGTCTTAACGCGCGTGGTTAAGAGCTTATAAAACCGCTTTTAAGACTAAATTTAAGACCAGCACCACCAGGTGCACGACACGAAAGGGGAAGTATTTTGAAACCGGTAAGAGTAGGTATTTGTGGTTTAGGCACTGTCGGTGGCGGCACCTTTAACGTATTGACCCGCAACGCTGACGATATTGCGCGTCGTGCTGGCCGTCCTATTGTGATTGAGCAGGTTGCTCACCGCAGTATTCATCCTGACTGCGATATTACCGGCATCAATGCCACCTCTGATGTGTTTGAAGTTGCCACCAACCCCAATGTCGATGTTCTGGTGGAGCTAATTGGCGGTTACGATATCGCTCGCGAACTGGTGCTGACGGCGATCGCCAACGGCAAGCACGTGGTCACCGCCAACAAAGCGCTGATTGCCGTGCACGGTAACGAAATCTTCAAGGCTGCCCACGAAAAGGGCGTTATCGTGGCATTTGAAGCCGCGGTCGCGGGTGGTATTCCGGTGATTAAGTCGTTGCGCGAAGGCTTGGGTGCCAACCGTATCGAATGGGTGGCGGGCATTATCAACGGCACCGGCAACTATATTCTTACCCATATGCGCGACGAAGGCCGTGCCTTTGAAGACGTGCTCGCAGAAGCCCAAGCGTTGGGCTACGCCGAATCCGATCCCACTTTTGATGTGGAAGGTATCGACGCCGCGCACAAGCTGACGATTTTGGCCTCGATTGCTTACGGCGTGCCGCTGCAGTTTGAGAAAGCCTTTACCGAAGGCATTTCGCGTATTACCGCGGAAGATGTCGAGCAGGCCGATAACCTTGGCTATGTGATCAAGCATCTGGGGATCTCCAAACGCACCGACCAAGGCCTGGAGCTGCGCGTGCACCCCACGCTGATTCCTAAAGAGCGCCTACTGGCCAATGTGCATGGTGTGAAAAACGCCATTGCGATCATGGGTGACGCGGTTGGCCCGACGCTCTATTACGGTGCTGGTGCTGGCGCAGAGCCGACTGCCTCAGCAGTTGTGGCCGATCTGCTCGACGTCGCGCGGGATATCTCTACCGATCACCACTACCGCGTGCCTTACCTGGCGTTCAGCGGCATTGATGAAGATGTCAGCCAGCTACCCATCATGCCGATGGAAGACATTACCACCGCCTATTACCTGCGCCTGCTGGCGGTAGATCGCCCCGGTGTGCTGGCGCGAGTGGCAACGATTCTGGCCGAGCAGGGAATCTCTATCGAAGCGCTGATTCAGAAAGAAGCGACCGAAGGTGAATTGGTGCCGATCATTCTGCTCACCCACCGCACCAAAGAGAAGCAGATGAACGAAGCGATTCGTGAAATTGAGTCGATGGCCGATATCGCCGGGCCGCTAACACGCATTCGCGTGGAAAGCCTGGACGAAGGGGAGTAGCCCAGATGCGATATATCAGCACGCGTGGGCAGGCGCCCGCGCTCTCTTTTGAAGAAGTCGTGCTTACCGGCATGGCCAGCGACGGCGGCCTATATGTGCCGGAAACACTGCCTGAATTCTCCCGCGAAGAGCTCGTCGAGATGGCCGGGCTCTCCTATGCGGAGATCGCCTTCCGGGTGATGAAGCCGTTTGTGAACGGTGAGATCGACGACACAACGTTCCGTAGCATTGTGACCGAAGCCTACGCGACGTTTAATCACGATGCGGTCGTGCCGCTTAAGCAGCTAGATGCCAACCACTTCCTGCTTGAGCAGTTTCATGGCCCGACGCTGGCGTTCAAAGATGTGGCGCTACAGTTGCTCGGTCGCTTGCTGGATCACTTCCTGAAAAAGCGCGGCGAACGTGCGGTGATCATGGGTGCGACCTCGGGCGATACCGGCTCCGCGGCGATTGAGGGTTGCCGCCACTGCGACAACCTGGATATCTTTATTCTGCACCCGCACAACCGGGTCTCAGAAGTGCAGCGTCGTCAAATGACCTCGGTACTGGCCAATAACGTCTTCAATATTGCCATCGAAGGCAATTTCGACGACGCCCAGGCAATGGTCAAGGCAAGCTTTGCCGATCAAACGTTCCTAAACGGCACGCGCCTGGTGGCGGTGAATTCGATCAACTGGGCGCGCATCATGGCCCAGATCGTTTACTACATCGCCTCAGGCGTCGCGCTGGGTGCACCGCACCGCGAGGTGAGCTTCTGCGTACCGTCCGCCAACTTTGGCAACGTGTTTGCGGGCTATATGGCCTACAAAATGGGCCTGCCGGTGAAGCAGTTCATCATCGCCACCAACGCCAACGATATTCTGCACCGCACGCTGGCCGCCAACGACTTCTCCAAAAAGGAGTTGGCGGCGACGTTGGCGCCCTCCATGGATATCGTGGTGTCGTCTAACTTCGAGCGGCTGCTGTTTGATGCTTATGACCGCGACGGTATGGCCGTGGCAGCCCTGCTTGAGCGCTTCCAGCAGGAGCCCTCTGCTCTGGCCGATGCGCCGCTGGCCAAGCTGCGCGAGAAGTTCTCAAGCTATAGCGTGGACGATGCAACGATTCTGGAAGTGATTCGTGACGCTCATAAGCGCACCGGTGAGATGCTCGATCCGCATACCGCGACCGGTTATATTGCCGCTGAGCGCGCCCGGGCTGATCAGTCAACGCCGGTGATTACCCTGGCGACTGCGCATCCGGCCAAGTTTGCCGAAGCCGTGGTGAAAGCGGGCTTCTTAGGCGTGCCGCTGCCGCCGCATATGGAAGACCTGCTAGAGCGCGAAGAGCGTTACACCGTGCTGCCAGCAGAGCTTGCCGCTGTTCAGCAATTTGTTGTGGAAAACCGGCGTTGAATGCCCGTTCATTGAGGCAGCGATGACGTCAGTGACCGATTTGCCCCATAGCACGCCGTCCTCCAGCACAACCAGACCGCGTTTAGAGCCTCGTCCAGTGGATGAGGCGCTGTATGCCCGTGCCCAAGCCGAAGGCTTAAGCGAACTGCAGGCACGGCTGCTGGCGTCTCGTTTGCCCGGCTACCGCGGCGAACTGTTGCCATTAATTTCGCCTAGCCTGCGCTATCTAGCGCATCCCGAGAAGCTTGCGGACGGTCGCCGCGCTGCTGAGCGTATCGCTCAGGCGGTGGCCGAGGGCGAGGCGATCGGTATTCTCACCGACTACGACGTGGACGGTATTACCTCTCATGTCGTGATCCGGCGCACACTGGTAGAGCTGTTTGGGGTGCCGGAGGGCAAGTTGCACAGTCTGATCGGCCATCGCATTAACGACGGCTACGGGATTAGCCTGCCGCTGGTAGAGCGCACCCTGGCGCAAAAGCCGTTTCCGACCCTGGTGATTACCGCCGACTGTGGCAGCTCCGATGAGCCACGGATCGCGCGCCTAAAAGCGGCGGGTATCGATGTGGTGGTCAGCGACCACCATGCGCTGCCTATCGAGGGGCCACCATCTTCTGCTTATGCCTGCGTAAATCCGACCCGCTCGGACTGTGACTACCCTGACAAAACCATCGCTGGCTGTATGGTGGCGTGGCTGTTGATGTCACTGGCGCGCGGTGTGCTGATTGAGTGGGGAGCGCTGTCAGAGTCGACGCCCAAACTGTCGCCCTGGCTCTCCTATGTAGCTTTGGGCACTGTGGCTGACTGTGTGTCATTGGGTGGCAGTCCGGCCAACCGCGCGGTGGTCAACCAAGGGTTAAAGCTGATCAATCGGATGGATGCGGCGTGCTGGCGCGCCATGGCCACGCGGCTAGGTGCCGACAGCGTGCCGTTTAACGCCGAGACGTTAGCGTTTCAGATGGGGCCGCGCATCAACGCCCGCTCGCGGCTGGACGATCCCTACGCGGCGCTGCACTTTATGCTGGCCGAGAACGATGGTGTCGCCAATCGTCAGCTCGACGTGCTGGATCAGGATAACCAGTCCCGCAAAGCGATTGAGGCCGATATGGCTGCCGAGGCGCGTACCTTGGCGGCGAGCGCCCTGAGTGCCGACGAGCCCGCCGTGGTGGTGCTGCTGGAAGACGGGCACCCCGGCGTACAGGGTATCGTCGCCTCGCGGTTAGTGCAGGCCTACGGGCGCCCGGCACTGGTGCTAACTCAAGCATCGGCACCGGGCATGCTAACCGGCTCTGGCCGCTCGATTGACGGGCTGCACCTGCGCGATGCCCTTCAGCGTACCTTTGAGCTTGCTCCCCAGGCGTTACCACGCTTTGGTGGTCATAGTGGCGCGGCAGGGGTGGGCGTGCCACGGGATCAGCTTGAGGCCTTTAAAACGGCTTTCTTGCAGGCAGTGGGCGAGCAGTTAGAGGGACGAACGCTCTATCCGCGCCTTTGGACGGATGGTGAACTCTCCACGGCGCAGCTTTCGCTGACGACATTAACGGAGATCGAAACACTCGGCCCCTACGGGCGTGAATTCGATCCGCCGCTGTTTGAAGGCCGCTTTATTGTTGAGGCGCTGCGCCCGGTGGGAGCTGATGGCGCGCACCTGATGCTAGAGCTTTCCACTGGCCCCGTGACCTGCAAAGCGATTTGGTTTCGTGCGTTAACACCGGGGGAACTGCCAGGGTTTAACGTGGGTGATACGCTGCACTGTGCCTATAAGCTCAATCGCAATCGTTGGCGTGGCCGTGAGACGCTGCAGTTAATGGTTGAGCACGCTAGCGCTATCTAAACTAATCACTTGATAACCTCAACAGCCTAAGTAAGGACGCTCCCATGCGTGTTGAAGATTTACCCAAGGATCAACATCGCCCCTATGAAGATGTGATGGCGATGCTGCTGGGCACGTTCTTTGTCGCGCTGGGGGTGACCTTTTACACCCATGCGGTGTTGCTGACCGGCAGTACGGCAGGCTTGGCGCTGCTGCTCAGCTATATGATCAGCAGCGTGACTGGCTGGGGCTTTGGGGTGTACTTTTTTGCCATTAACCTGCCGTTTTACTACTTGGCGGTTAAGCGTATGGGCTGGAGTTTTACCCTACGTACCTTCGCCGCTATTGGTCTGGTATCGCTGTTTTCGGAGCTAACCCAAGGCTGGGTGCAGTTTGCCATCGTGCCCTCAATCTACGCTGCGTTAATGGGCGGCGCGCTGATGGGCATTGGTATGCTGATGCTGTTTCGCCACCGCACGAGCCTAGGCGGTATCAATATTCTCGCGCTCTACTTGCAGGATAAACACGGCTTTCGTGCAGGTTACGTTCAACTGGCGATTGATGGCGTTATCCTGCTGATTGCGTTGACCCAACTACCGCTGGATCGTGTGGGGTATTCGGTACTAGGGGCGCTGACGCTAAACCTGATTATCGCCCTGAACCATAAGCCAGGGCGCTATATTGGGGTGAGCTAAAAACGTTTAGCCAAGCCAGAACCACCACACTATCAGTGCGATAAGCCCCAGGCCTGCCAGGTTGATCAATAGACTCATGCGACGTCCTCCTGACGGGGTGATTTCCACAGCCGCAAACGGTTAGCGTTACTCACCACGGTGATGGAAGAGAGTGACATGGCAGCGCCTGCTATCATCGGTGAAAGCAGCATGCCGGTGATCGGGTAGAGCACCCCCGCCGCGATGGGAATACACAGCAGGTTATAGCCAAAGGCGCCCACCAGGTTCTGTTTGATATTGCGCAGCGTGGCGCGACTGATCTCTATCGCAGACGCCACTCCGTGCAGCGAGCCACGCATTAGCGTGATCCCCGCGCTCTCAATCGCCACATCGGTGCCTTGGCCAATCGCAAAGCCCACATTCGCTCGGGCCAGCGCTGGGGCATCATTGATGCCATCGCCCACCATGCCAACGATTTCCCCTGCCTTTTGACGGCGCTCAATCTCGGCGTGCTTGTCTTCAGGCAACAAGCCCGCGCGAAACTCATCAATGCCCACCTCCCGGGCAATGGCTTTGGCGGTGTGCTCGTTATCCCCGGTTAACATAACGATGGTTAAGCCATCTTTTTGCAGGCGCTTGATCGCGGCCACCGTGTCATGGCGAAGCGGGTCGCTGATGCCAAACAGGGCGGCCAGTTTTCCATCCACCGCTAGATAAACCAGTGTGCGGGCCCGCTCCTCCAGAGCGCGAGCCTGCTCTTCACCTGATTTAAGATCCACACCGGCCTCGCTTAACAGGCGCGCATTGCCCAGCAGCAGCGCTTTGCCATCAGCGGTTTGGGCTTTTACCCCGCCACCGGTCACGCTGTCGAAACCATTAACCTCGGCAGGAGGTGCGTTGTGTTCATCTGCGTAGTTCATTAACGCCGCTGCCAGGGGGTGTTCGGAGCCGCGCTCAAGCGCGTTCACCAGCGCCAGCACGGTAGATTGCTCCACGCCAAACATCTGTGCATCAGTAACGCTGGGCTTGCCCTGGGTGAGCGTGCCGGTTTTATCGACGACTAGCGTGGTCAGCTTGCTCGCGGTTTGCAGCGCCTCGCCGCTGCGCACCAGCACCCCGTGCTCCGCCGCTTTACCGACGCCTATCATGGTCGAGATTGGCGTGGCCAGGCCCAGCGCGCAGGGGCAGGCAATGATCAGTACGGTGGTCGCCGTCACCAGCATATGGATCACTTGGGGAGCGGGCCCTAGGTTGAACCACACCAGGGCAGTCAATACGGCAATGATCATTACCGCAGGCACAAAAACGCTGGAGACCTGGTCGGCTAGCTCACCAATCGGAGGGCGCGAGTTTTGAGCGCTTGCCACCTGCTCGGTAATCTGGCCCAGCCGGGTGTCGGCGCCTACTCGTGTTGCTTGATAGACCAGCCCGCCACGGCCATTCACCGTGCCAGCGCTGACTTCATCCCCCTCGCGCTTCGCTACAGGTACAGGCTCGCCGGTGAGCATCGACTCGTCGATATGGCTTTCGCCTTCGGTCACCTGACCATCCACAGGCAGGCGTTCTCCAGGCCGCACTCGAACGTGATCACCCGTTTGCACGGCATCGATCTCAATCTCCTGCTCGTGACCATCGCGAATAACTCTCGCTGTTCGGCTCTGTAGGTCAAGCAGGCGCTTTAAGGCATTGCTGGTGCGCCCTCGGGCGCGCAGTTCCATGGCATTGCCGAGCAGAATCAGCCCGATCACCATGGCGGAGGCTTCAAAATAGATGCCTTGAGCGACTTCCGGTAACCACGGTGCGAACAGCACCACCGCCATGGAGTAGAGCCAGGCAGTGCCGGTGCCTATAGCGACTAATGTATCCATATTGGCTTGGCGATGCTTAAACTGCTTCCAGGCGTTGACGAAAAAGTGCCGCCCTGGGAAGGCCATAATGCCCAGGGTTAATAGACCAATCACCAGCCAGTAGAGACGCCCTAACCCCATCGGGTGAGGGTGGAAAAACAGCATGCTGAGCATCAGTGGAATCGCCAGTGCCAACGAGATGGCGCTGCCGCGCAGTCGTTTTTGGTAGGTCTTGGCATCCTGCTCTGCCCGGGTGTGCTCGGCTTCCCGCATATCCACAATTGGCTCGGCACCGTAGCCCGCTGACTCAACGGCGGCGATCAACGCTTGGGTCTCGGCACTGCCAAACACTTGGGCGGAGTGGGTGCCAAAATTGACGCTGGCAGTGTCCACACCCTCGGTACGTTCAAGCGCTTTTTGAACGCTTTTGACACAGCTGGCGCAGGTCATCCCGCTAATCGCCAAGCGCTGCTTTTTGCCCTGGCCATGTCCTTGAGAATGGGAAGGATGACTTGCAGCCTTTTCAGCTTCAGCGGGTGGCACGTTATCTGGCTGCTTATCAGCAGCGTTTGGGACTGTTGGCGGATAGCCCGCCTCGGTCAAGCATTGATCAAGCTCGGCGTCGGTTAACGTCGAAACCACCTCAAGGCGTTTTTCGTTAGGCGTGCCGCTCACGTCAGCGTCAGGGTCGATAGTTTGAATCGCCTCGCGCATACGCTTAACGCAGCCCTGGCAGCTCATGCCGGGGATGGTTCGTGTGGTGGCGTCATTGGCAGTGCTTACGCCTGAGGCGGCTTCGGTAGAGGAGTCACTCATGGGGCCTCCTTGGTAGACGTGGAGTCAGGAAAACTCTCAATCAGGCGGCACACGCTGTGGCCGTCGGGAGACCCGTCGGGCATTTTCTGCCAGCTCTCCATGGCCTGTTCCATTCGTTCGGCTAGCGCTTCGAGCTCGGCAATGCGTGCGCGGATTTGTGGTAGTCGGCTGGCAAGTAAGTCGCGTACCAATGGGCAGGGGGAGTCACCCTGGTCGGCGTGGGTCAGGATGTCGCGAATCTCCGCCACGCTAAAACCTAATTTGCGCGCCCGTTGAATAAAGTGCAGCCGCTCTAAGTCGGTATCGGAAAATAGCTGATAACCGTTATCGGGGTGCCGCTGGGGGGCAAGCAGCTGTTCACGAGCGTAATGGCGCACGGTCTCCGCGGTGACGCCGCCTCGTTTGGCAAGCTCATTAACTTTCATGACCTGTTCTCCCAGCTTGTTAACTAATGACTATCCAAGTGTAGAACCTGTGGGTAACCCATAGGTCAAGGGTGTCTTTGGCTATCAGCCAAAATGACTAAAACACTGATTTAAAACGGCCGTGCGACTAATGTATAAGGCAAAAATTAAATAAAACGAACGTTTGCCCTTGAACCTTTGGCCCAGGTGCGAGAAAACAGTCATGTAAAAAATAAAGAGAGTGGATCGTCGGTATCCACTGGATCATCGGGAAGAGAGGCCCACTATGAATAATAAATTTAATAAGCTCACCCTGGCTGCTGCCATCACAGCCGCCTTCGCCAGCCAAGCCCATGCGGGCGGGTACCAAATTAATGAGCAGAGCGTTAGTGGGCAGGGCTATGGCCATGCAGGACGTAGCTCGAACGTACATGATGCCACCATCGTATACGGCAACCCGGCGGGTATGTCGTTTTTAGATCGGGCGCAGATTACGGCGGGTGCTACTTATCTAAACGTTAGTACTGATATTTCTAACGCCGAAGCTTCTCGTACTTTAGACTCAGGTTTGGCCACTGGTGTAGGGCCAAGCGGTAGCCAAATTCCTGTAGGCAGTATCCCTGGGGGTAATGATGGAGATATGGTGCCGGGTACAGCGATTCCCTTTGCTTTCTATGCGCACCCCGTCAATGATCAGCTAGCGTTTGGTTTTGGTGTATATGCGCCGTTTGGCTCTAAAACTGATTATGAAGATGATTTCCAAGGCCGCTATTTTGGCAATTACACCGAGCTGACGGTAGTCAGTGCCCAGCCGACGGTTTCTTATCGCTTTAATGAGCAGTGGGCGGTAGGTGCGGGTGTGACTTACAACCAAGTAGAAGGTGAGCTTCGTCGTCAAGTTCCGAGTGGTCTTAATTATGACCCCGCTACGGACATTGATGCACGTGTTGAAGGTAAAGATGAAGCATGGGGCTATAACTTAGGTGTTATCTATCGCCCGGTACCCGAAACTACGTTGGGTCTAACTTACCGTTCGAAAGTTGACTATGAGCTTGAAGGCGACTATAGGGCCATTGCTCCGGATGGCACAACAGCCCCAAATCCAAGTACGGGTGCTCCTCTTCAAAGTAACGCTAATTTAGATTTAACCACACCTGAAACAGTTAATTTCTCACTAACTCAACAGATGACTGACCGCCTTAAACTGATGTTTGGCGCCTCTTGGGTGCGCTGGAGCCAGTTTGAAGAAATTCGGGTTGTGAATGATCAAGGTGGTCTTATTACCCAAGAGCCGCAAAACTATGAAAATGTTTGGGCCTTTGCCACTGGCGGCGAGTATCAGCTAACACCCACATTGGCGCTCCGCGCTGGGGTAACACTAGACTTTACGCCATCTAATGATGAAGACCGTAGCGTACGCATTCCCTCTGATGATCGTCGTATATTCTCTCTGGGCGCAGGCTGGAGCCCTACGCCTGATATGACGTTAGACTTTGCTTACTCCTATCTAACCGAGCGTGGCACTTTTGTAGATCAGCAGCGTAATGATTCGCTAAATGGAGCAGGTGGTGCCACTTACTCCGCAGACTACAAAAACGAAGCTCACGGTTTTGGCGCGCAGTTAACCTATCGCTTTTAAGACTTCAGCGTTTTCCAGAACGACCAAAACCCGGCTCCGGCCGGGTTTTTTGTTAAAGGGCACTGGCGTTCGCGCAGTCACTTATGCTGCTGGGCTTTCCAGAAAAGCTGCACGCATCAGTTCGCGGGTATACGTCTCGCGTGGATTGTTGAACAGCGATTGCGTGTCGTTTTGCTCAATAATTTCGCCTTGTCGCATGACGATCACCTCATCGGCCAGTGCGCGTACCACGGCGAGGTCATGGCTAATAAATAAGTAGGTCAGTTCGTGGCGTTGCTGTAGATCGCGTAATAGCTCAATCACCGTCATTTGAACAGAGCGGTCAAGGGCAGAGGTCGGTTCATCAAGCAACAGGAACTCAGGCTTGACGACCAATGCCCGGGCGATGGCAATCCGTTGGCGCTGGCCACCGGAAAACTCATGAGGGTAGCGGTGGCGGTGGGCGGGATCCAGGGCGACTTCTTCGAGAGCTTGGATAACCTGGGCGTCGCGTTCGGCACGCCTCAGCAGCGGCTGATGAACGCGTAACCCCTCGCCAATAATCTCGCCTACCGTCATGCGTGGGGAAAGCGAGCCAAAGGGGTCTTGAAAGACAACTTGCATGCGCGATCGCAACGGGCGCATTCCCGCTCGGTCAAGTTGGCCAACGTCGATATCATCAAAATGTACCTTGCCGTGACTTTTCACCAGGCGAAGCAGCGCGCGGCCTAAGGTGGTTTTGCCTGAACCCGATTCGCCCACGATGCCTAAGGTTTGGCCTTTGCGCAGCTTGAGGTCGATGTTTTTCACCGCTTCAAAATAACGGTTGGGGCCAAACAGGCGTTTTGTGATAGGGAAACGAACACCAATTTGCTGCGCGGTGAGCAGAGCGGGGGCTGAGTCGGGAACGGGTGACTTATGGCCACTTGGGTTGGCGTCAATCAGCATCCGAGTGTAGGGGTGCTGAGGAGCTTGAAACAGTGTTTTAGTGGCTCCTGCTTCAACGATTTCGCCGTGTTGCATGACGCAAACGCTATCGGCAAGGTGCCGGACAACCCCCAAATCGTGGGTGATAAACAGGATCGCCATGCCGTAGCGGGCCTGGAGGTCTTTTAGCAGCGCGAGTATCTGTGCCTGAACAGTCACATCAAGTGCGGTAGTAGGCTCATCCGCAATTAGCAGCTGGGGTTCACAGGCCAGCGCCATGGCAATCATCACACGCTGACGCTGTCCACCAGAAAGTTCGTGGGGATAGCTGTCGATGCGTCGCTTAGGCTCAGGAATGCCCACTTGATCCAATAGATCTAGTACACGCAAGTAAGCGTTGTTGCCTCGTAAAGGCGTGTGCTTATGAAGTACTTCGCGAATCTGTCTACCAACGCGGTGCATCGGATTGAGCGAGGTCATCGGCTCTTGGAAGATCATTGAGATCTCATTGCCACGAATGGATCGCAAGCGCTTACGGTTAACCGTGAGCAAATTTTCATCGCCTGGGCCGCCATGCCAACGGATGGCGCCGGAGGCTCGAGCCAGCTCAGGGAGTAGCCCCATCGCGGCAGTCGAAGTGATCGATTTGCCCGAGCCTGATTCACCAACTAAAGCAAGCGTCTCGCCTTGATGAAGAGTAAAGCTAACGTCTTTGACAGCGGTAACCGTTCCATTGGGAAGGTCGAAGTCGACCCGCAGTCGGTCAAAGTCTATCAGTGGCTGTGACATGAAGATTCCTTGCGTTTTGCTAGCGAGTCTTTTGTTAACGTGTTTTGGGATCAAGGGCGTCACGCAGGCCGTCGCCTAGGAAGTTCAGGCACAGCAGCGTGATAGCTAGAAAGGCAGAAGGGATAATCAGCATCCAAGGCGCCGTTTCCATCATGTCCTTACCCTCGCTAATCAGTACTCCCCAACTGGTCAGGGGTTCTTGAACACCGAGACCCAGAAAGGAGAGAAAGCTTTCCAGCAAAATGACCTTGGGGACGGTGAGAGTGACATAGATGATCACCGGCCCGATGGCATTGGGAATCAGGTGGCGTGTAACTATCTTGAAGCTGCTTACGCCTAGCGCATGGGCTGCTTCAACGAACTCACGGCGCTTTAAGGCGAGTACTTGGCCGCGCACGATGCGTGACATATCGAGCCATTCAACGGCGCCAATGGCAGCGTAGATCAGCAGGATGTTACGCCCAAACACCACCATGAGCAGGATGACCATAAACATAAAGGGCAGTGAGTACATGATATCGACAAAGCGCATCATATAGTTGTCAATTCGGCCACCAACATAGCCAGCAACCGCGCCGTAAAGGACACCGATAACCAGGGAAACAAGGGTCGCGACTAACGCGACGGAGAGCGAAATTTGCCCCCCATGAAATACTCGTGTGAGCAAGTCCCGGCCATTGGCGTCAGTGCCTGCATAGTGGCCATTTTCGAAGCTTGGTGGGGTCAGGAAAGCATTCCAGTCAACTTCGTCAAGTGCCCAGGGCGTTAGCCAGGGGCCCAATAAGCAGGCCAGGGCAATGATGACAAGGAGCACAAGGCTGGCGGTTGCTGCACTGTTCTGGCGAAGCCGCCGCCATGCTTCACGCCCCAGACTGTTGCTGGCGACCGGAGGGGCCGCGGTTGCATTATTCATTATCATAGCGAATTTGCGGATCCAGAGCCGAGTAGAGTAAATCTACGATTAGGTTGAAAAGTACAATCAGGCCGCCGTAAAAAACCACCGTGCCCATCACCAAGGTGTAGTCGCGATTGAGCGCTGCCTGAACAAAGTAACGACCAATGCCAGGAATGCCGAAAATCTGTTCGATCACCACCGAACCGGTAATAATTCCGGCAATGGCTGGCCCTAGATAGGAGATAACAGGCAGCATTGCTGGACGTAGGGCGTGACGAAAGATCACGGCGCTCTCGCTAAGCCCTTTGGCGCGTGCTGTGCGAACAAAATGGCTGCTGAGCACTTCAATCATGCTGGCACGCATCATTCGCGCGATATACGCAATCTGCTGAATAGAGAGTGCCACGACGGGGAGTATCATGTTTTTCCAATGGCCATCGTTCCAGCCGCCTACCGGTAACCAGGCGAGAAATACGCCGAACACCAGTGCCAGTAGTGGAGCAATCACAAAGTTGGGAATGGCTACTCCGGCCAGCGCTGTGCCCATCAACATATAGTCAATGCTAGAGTTGCGTTTAAGTGCCGCAATAACCCCCATGGGGATTCCGACCAGAAGCGCGAGGCCGATAGCCCATAGACCAAGCTCCAGGCTTACAGGAAAGCCTTGAGCGACTAACTCGGTGACTGAAAAATCTTTGTATTTAAAAGAGGGGCCAAGGTCGCCTTGAAGCAGGTTACCCATGTAAGTGAAATATTGCTCCCAGACGGGTTTGTCCAGTCCGTACGAGGCCATTAGGTTGGCCTCTATTTCCGGAGGCAGTTGACGCTCGCCATCGAAGGGGCCACCGGGCGCTAGGTGCATTAAAAAGAACGACAGCGTAATCACAATCCACAGCGTCGGAATCGCCTGGAGTAAGCGTTTAAAGGTATAGCTGAGCATTATCGGGCCTCGCTCCTCAGGCCCAGGGCCTGAGGATGTAGCGGCAGTAAGTCGTGATGAAGACGACGAATTGAAGGGAATTAATTGTCGAAGCCAATCCAGCGTGAGCGATGGATATCTTCAATATTTGTTTCCCAGCCAGTTAAGTCGGGACTGACAAGGTTACGCGAGACGTAGTAGTAGATGGGCAATGTGGCGCTATCCTCAAGGGCGATGGTCTCTGCTTCGGCCATCAGTTCGGCGCGGCTATCCATGTCCTGGGTATTAGCAGCGTCGCTCATCAGCGCATCAAATTCAGACGAGCTATAGGCACCATAGTTATTGGAGACGTTACTCTCCAATAGGCTTAAGAAGTTTTGGGCGTCATTGTAGTCACCAATCCAACCCGCCCGAGCAACATCAAAATCGCCCTGACGGATGTCAGCGTAATGTACCGCTACCTCAGCATTATAAAGTTCAACTTCAACGCCGAGGGGTTTCCACATGGCGGCCACTGCGATGGCGACCTTACGGTGATCTTCGCTGGTGTTATAGCGCAGCATGAGCTCAAGCGGGTTATCAGGGCCGTACCCTGCTTCTTGAAGTAATTCCTGGGCGCGTTCTAGTCGTTCATCCTGAGAAAGGTCGGCGAAGTCGACGCTGGGAGCCTTATAGTGGCTGACATTGGGCGGAACAAAGCTATAAGCAGGCACTTCGCCTGTGCCGAGTATTTGATCAGTAATAACTTCTCGCCGAACGGCTAGGCTAAGCGCTTCACGTACACGCGGATCCGTGGTCGCATGGCCGTCTCGGGCATTAAAGGCGTAGTAATAGATGCCCAGGTAGGGGGCCACCTGAACCGCCTCCGGTAGGTTATCCATCAGCCAGTCGTACTGCTGAGTTGGAAACTCCCTGGCGATATCGATCTCGCCTGCGCGAAAGCGATTTAGCGCTGTATTGCGCTCTTCAATAGGGTAATAGACAACTTCTTCAAGGGCGACGTTATCAACGTCATGAAAATGAGGATTACGTGTTGCCGTTATGCGCGTTTGCGACTGCCATTCTTTTAGCTGGAAAGCACCGTTAGATACCATATTGCCGGGGCGTGACCAATCGTTGCCATAAGCCTCTACCGTGTGGCTAGGCACCGGGTAGGCGGTATAGTGGGAAAGCTGGTCTAAAAAATAAGGTGTCGAACGTTCAAGGGTTACTTGTAAAGTGGTCGCGTCTAAAGCCTCTACACCCAAGGTGCTGGTATCAGCTTCGCCAGCATAGACAGCTTCGGCATTTTTAATCGGATAGAGCAAATAGGCATAATCGGCGGCGGTGGCTGGTGCTAGAATGCGTTGAAAGGCAAAAACAAAGTCATCAGCAGTCACCGGTTCACCGTCAGACCACTTAGCGTCGTTACGCAATGTGAAGGTGTAGACAGTGCCGTCATCGGAGATTTCCCAGGATTCAGCAACGCCGGGAATGCGAGTTCCGTCGGCTGCTTCAGTGACAAGCCCTTCAAAAAGGTCGCCCACCACATCGTTTTCCCAGGTGCCGCTAATTTTATGGGGATCTAGAGAGGCTGGTTCGCCCATAATGGCTAAGCGGAGGGTATCCGCTTGGAGAGGAGTGGCAACGCTAAAAGCCAACGCCATCGCTATAGGGCCCATAAGGGTGCGAGTTTTGGTCATATTGATCCCTCCTAGATTGCTCTAATACGCTTGTTTGATTATTTGAGTACTCTTTCAGTACTAACATTGCTTAAAAGCAGGCGTCTATCAGAAATTACACATGCAGCTATGCGGAATTTCGATAATGACGGCGCTCATGGCTGTTGGAGGCCAATTTAGCTACACTATGCGCCTTTGTGATGAATACACCCTGTACGATCAGGCACAGCAAACGCTAGGGCGACCCCATGTTGGAAACCAACCCGATTCATAACCAGATTAAGGACCTGTCTGAGCGGACAGACGTTCTTAGGGGGTATCTTTGACTATGCCGAAAAGAAAGATCGGCTAGAAGAAGTTACCCGCGAACTGGAAGACCCTAATGTCTGGAATGATCCAGACTACGCGCAGAAGTTAGGCAAAGAGCGTGCCTCCCTCGAAGCCATTGTGGCCACCATTGATGACCTTGAGCAGGGCCTGGGCGATAGCCGGGATCTGCTAGAGCTCGCCGAGATGGAAGAGGATGAAGGCACGGTCGACGAAGTGCGCCAAGAGCTGGACGGCATGCAAGCCGCGCTGGAGAAGCTTGAGTTTCGGCGCATGTTCTCCGGTGATATGGACCAAAATAACGCTTACCTAGATATTCAGTCCGGCTCCGGTGGTACCGAAGCGCAGGATTGGGCCAATATTTTGCTACGCATGTACCTCCGCTGGGCGGAGAGCCACGGCTTTAAAGCCGATATCACCGAAATCTCCGCGGGTGAAGTGGCGGGCATTAAGTCAGCGACGGTTCATGTTCAGGGCGACTACGCCTTCGGCTGGCTGCGTACCGAAACCGGCGTGCACCGGCTAGTGCGTAAAAGTCCGTTTGATTCCGGCGGTCGTCGGCACACCTCCTTTGCCTCGGTATTCCTGTCCCCGGAAATTGACGACAGTTTTGAAGTGGAAATTAATCCCTCGGACTTGCGCGTTGATACCTACCGCTCAAGTGGCGCGGGCGGCCAGCACGTTAACACTACCGATTCAGCGGTGCGGATCACCCACGAGCCGACCGGCATCGTAGTGGCCTGCCAAGGCCAGCGCAGCCAGCATGCCAACCGCGATTTTGCCATGAAGCAGTTAAAGGCGCGGTTGTGGGAGCACGAGATGCAAAAGCGCAACGCCGCCAAGCAGGAAGCCGAAGACTCCAAGGCGGATATCGGCTGGGGCAGCCAGATTCGCTCTTACGTGCTGGATGATCAGCGCATCAAGGATTTGCGCACCAGCGTGCAGTCCAGCAACTGCGATAAAGTGCTCGACGGGGATATTGATCAGTTTATCGTCGCCAGCTTAAAGCAAGGTTTGTAATTTTTTAGCGTTTGAACATGAACAGGGTGCCCCATGGCTAACCAAGACGTGTCTCCTGCAGACAACGAAAACCATCTGATCGCCGAGCGCCGTGCCAAGCTGGCCGCTCGCCGCGAGCGCGCCGCTGAGCAGGGAAAAAGTGCGTTTCCCAATGACTTTCGCCGCGATAGCTTAACCGTCGAGCTGCAAAACGCCTTTGGCGATAAAGACAAGACCGAGCTTGAAGCGCTGGATCACCATGCCTCGGTGGCGGGTCGCGTGATGCGTCAACGTGGGCCATTTATCGTTATTCAGGATGTGGCAGGGCAAATCCAGCTCTACGTGGATAAGAAAGGCTTACCCGCTGACGTGCTTGAAGACGTTAAAAGCTGGGATATCGGTGACATCGTCGCCGCTCATGGACCGGTACATAAATCCGGCAAGGGCGATCTGTACGTGATGATGAAAGAGGCTCAGCTGCTCACCAAGAGCCTGCGCCCGCTGCCCGATAAGTTTCACGGCCTGACCGATATGGAAGCCCGCTATCGCCAGCGCTATGTGGATCTGATCATGAATCCGCAGTCGCGCAAAGTATTTGAGACTCGCGCCGCAGTGATCAGCTCCATGCGTCGCTTTTTTGAAGCCCGTGGCTTTATGGAAGTGGAAACGCCGATGTTGCAGCCGATCCCTGGTGGCGCGGCGGCACGGCCGTTCATTACTCATCACAATGCGCTGGATATCGACATGTATCTGCGCATTGCACCGGAGCTTTACCTCAAGCGCCTGGTGGTGGGCGGCTTTGAAAAAGTGTTCGAGATTAACCGCAACTTCCGCAATGAAGGGCTTTCGACCCGTCACAACCCAGAATTCACTATGGTGGAGTTCTACTGGGCGTATGCGGATTACCGCGATTTGCTCGACATGACCGAAGCGATGCTGCGCACCGCGGCTGAAGAAGTGCTGGGCAGCGCGGTGATTGAGTATCAGGGCGCGAGCTACGATTTTGGGCAGCCGTTTGTCCGCTTGACGCTACGCCAGGCGATCCTTGATCACGGCGACGGCATTGTTGATGCCGATCTGGATTCGCTGGACGCCGCGCGGGGCATCGCTGAAAAGCTCGGCATCAAGGTCAAGGAGAGCTGGGGCCTGGGTAAGGTGCAAACGGAGATATTCGAAGAGGTTGCCGAGCATAAGCTCGATCAGCCGACCTTTATCACCGAGTACCCTGCAGAGGTCAGCCCGTTGGCGCGGCGTAACGACGCTAACCCCTTCGTCACCGACCGCTTTGAGTTTTTTGTCGGTGGGCGTGAAATCGCCAACGGTTTCTCGGAACTCAACGACGCCGAAGACCAAGCAGAACGTTTCCGCGCCCAGTCAGCGGAAAAAGACGCTGGCGACCTGGAAGCGATGTACTACGATGCGGATTATGTTCGCGCATTGGAGTACGGCATGCCGCCTACCGCGGGTGAAGGTATCGGTATTGATCGCCTGGTGATGCTGTTTACCGACAGCCCTTCCATTCGTGATGTACTGCTATTCCCTGCGATGCGCCCCGAAGTGGTTTAAACCATTCGATAGCGGATGAAAAGTTGGTAAGGGCGCGTTATAGCGCCCATAATGGTCAACGTTTCGACGGCGAGGAGAATCCCATGAAACTGCTTAACCGCTCCGCACTGAGCGTCAGGCCGACCCAGCCCTTTGTGGACTGGATCAACGCGCTGGAACCCACCATGGGAGACGACGACCTGACCCTGGACGACGTCGAACGTGAAAGTACCATTTATCTGATTCCAGAGATGGATACTCCAGAAGCGCTGGAAACGTTTGTGCGCGAGCGCTGCGTGGAAATTCTCGAGACTGAGTTGCGCGCTTGGGAAGAGGATGAGCGTCAGTGGCCGGACAAGATTGATTGGGCACTGTTTCAAGAATTTGTGCGCGTTGAACATAGCTACCTAGCAATTGATTTGGACGACGAAACAGCCCTTGAGATTTCCGAAGTCGATGATGCATTGTTATTAGACAGTGAGCAGGATTAGCATGCTAATATTTTAGGCAAGCTCAGTGCTGCCTGCGCGGCTGTTTGATACAGCTATTTAGCGCACTATGAAACCGGCTTAGGCCGGTTTTTTTGTTTTGAAAATACTAGTTTTGAAGTCAGTAGTTTTGAAAATAAGCATGCTGAAAACAATGGTTTTAGCCATTTCGTTTAGGAACACTCTTCCTTAGGACTTCGCTATGCGACTGTTTGAAACCCGCCCTGGCGACGATGGCCTGCCTGGGCCTGAACGTGCCTTGGCCGTGCTGGCGTTGGTAACCGGTACCTTAATGGCGGTGGTGGACACCACTATGATCAATCTGGCGCTGCCCACCATCGCCGCGGATCTAAATGTGTCGGCATCCCGAGCGGTATGGATCACCAACCTCTTTCAAGTGGTCTGTGCGGCGTTTTTACTCGTCTTCGCAGGCATCAGTGAGCTGATCACGCGGCGCAGGCTTTACCTGTTCGGGCTGGCTACCTTTGTTGCTGCTGCGCTGGGGGCGGCGCTATCACGCAACCTGGAAACGCTGCTGGTGTTTCGCGCTTTCCAGGGGCTAGGCGCCGCTGCAACGCTCTCCATTGGTCCGTCGCTTTATCGGGCTATTTTCCCTTCGCGATTGCTGGGCAGTGCGCTTGGTTTGAGTGCGCTGGTCGTGGCCGGAGGTTACGCCGCGGGGCCCACATTGAGCGGCGTAACCTTGTCCTTTGCTGACTGGCCCTGGCTGTTTGCTTTAAATGTGCCGCTTGGTCTCTGCTCGCTATGGCTGGCCAAGCGTGCGTTGCCCCGAGAAGAGCCGCGCAAAGGCAGTTTTGATGTCGCTGGGGCATTGCTCTCGATCGTTATGCTGGCCAGCTTCTTTATTGCCATGGACGCCGTGAGCCACGCCGCGCCGATTTGGCAAAGCGGTGGCTGGGCGCTACTGACGGTGCTGGCCTGTGCCGGGTTTATTGCCCGCCAGCGTCGTGCGCCTTATCCATTACTGCCGCTTAGTGTATTTGCCGAGCCGCGCTTTACGCTGGCCGTTTCTGCCTCTGGGCTTGCCTTTATTGGCCAGGGTCTTACGTTTGTTGCCCTGTCATTTTTCTACCAGGAACAGATGGGGTTTTCACCGCTGGAAACCGCTTGGCTATTCACTCCCTGGCCGCTGGCTATCATGTTCGTTGGCCCTGTGGCCGGGCGCCTAGCCGACCGGATCAATCCCAGTATTCTTTCCAGCACAGGGCTTAGCTTGCTGATCATTGGCCTGATTGCGTTGGCGTTAGTCGATGAGTCGACCGGCGTGTCAGGGAGCTTATGGCGCACCGCGTTATGCGGTATTGGCTTTGGGCTGTTCCAGCCGCCCAATAACCGCGAAATGATGAGTAGCCTGCCGTCGGAGCGCAGCGCTAACGTTTCAGGGGTAATGAGCACCACGCGCACGGTGGGCCAGTCGTTCGGCGTCGCTCTGGTCGGTGCCGCCCTGGCGTTGGGGTGGCCGGTGCAGGTAACGCTCTGGTTGGGGGCGGTAACCACGCTGCTAGCGCTATTGGCAAGCGTTGCACGTATGCCACTGGCAAGGCGTGCATTACACGCTCGTCGGGCATCGTCTGCCGGGCAGTAAGCGCGTACAATAAAATGGTTTGTAATCTCAAGGAGACTCCCATGACGCTGCAGACACAGATTGAGCAGAAGTTAGCGGCACTCGCGCCCGATGTGCTGCAGGTTGAAAACGAAAGCCATATGCACAGCGTGCCCGCGAACTCTGAAACCCACTTCAAAGTAACGCTGGTAAGCGATGCCTTCGACGGCATGATGCCGGTGAAGCGCCACCAGCAGATTTATGCGCTGTTGGCCGATGAACTGTCAGGGCCGGTGCATGCTCTAGCGCTGCATCTTTATACGCCCGCCGAGTGGCAGGCGCGTGGCGGAGAGCGTCCGAATTCGCCCAACTGCCGTGGCGGCGAAAAGTGAACCAGGAAGTTATTCGGCGTCACTATCTGGACGCCATGGGCATTACCGCCTGGGGCTCGCGCTACCAACTGCCCAATGCACTGCCTACTGAAGCCTGCGAGTGGGACGATGTGGCGCCAGCCCCTACGCCACCCCGGGAGCGGCTGCAGGCGTTGTTGGATGATGCTCCTGTGCCACGGCGGAGCGCGCCTGAGCCTCAGGCGTCAGGCGAGACTATCGCCTCGCCCTCGGCGGTACGCGCGTTGTTGCTGAAGGATAAGCCCAGCTCAGAAAAATCGGACCAAGCCAAGCAGAGCCAAACCAAGCAGGTTAGCGCTCACTCCGATGCGGCTGAGCCTACTGCTGATGCAACACTTGCTACGCCCGCCAAGCCCCTTAAGTTCTCCCTCTCCTGTCTATGCCTTAATGGCCGCTGGTTAGTGCTGCAAGCGGGCGAAATGAGTGCGCTTGAGCAGCAATTGTTGGCTAATCTACTTCAAGCAGCGGGTATTCAGCAGAGCGCGTTGCCGGAAGTCACGCACTTTACGTGGCCGCAAATGACCAATGCCTTTGCTGTTGAGGACCCACTAGATGAAGCGCGTGAAGGGTTAGCGGCCTTTATTGCTGGCCAAGTAAGTCGGCGGGAGTGGCAGCTAACCCGGCTGATATGGTGGGGCGAGCTGGGCGCTGAACAAGCGCCGCTGGATCGTATACTGAACGTGAACGAAGGCCAAAGTCACACGCTCTCGCTGCCTGTCTGGCAGGGGCCAGCGCTTGCTGCACTTCTCGACGGCACCCGCAGTAAGCGCGATCTATGGCCAAAGCTGCAGGCCTTAAACCAGCAGTGGACGCGCGATAGTTCAACCGGCGCTGAGCCAGCAGTTGATGATCACTGAGCTTAGTGTTGAGCATCTAGCCTTATTGACGGCTCTTGAGGGTCAGGCGCAAAGCGGTACCTCCGACTCGCAAATGCTGGAAGCACTGGGCAGTCAAGATACCTGTGTAGTGGGCTGGTGGCAGGGTGAACAGCTGCAAGGTTATGCCATCGTGGCGCGACTGCCGTTTGAGGCGGAGCTTCAAGCGATAGGGGTTGTGCCTGAGTACCGCCGAAGTGGGGCGGGCTTGGCATTGATGGAAGCCGTTTTAACGCAGGCTGAGCGCTGGTCAAGCGAGCGTTTGCTGTTGGAAGTGCGAGTGGGAAATCTAAGCGCTATTCGGCTCTATCAGCGCATGGGGCTTACCGAAGATGGGTACCGGAAAGGATACTACCCGGCTCAGGCCGCTCATTCGGCCCAAAGCGACCCAGCAGCACAAAGTGCCGCTGGGCGCGAGGATGCACTGCTGATGTCGCGGACACTCTAAGCTGGTCGTGAGACTCTGTCGGCCGCGAGTGGCGTCAATTAAGAGGCGCTGGACGTGTCGAGACTATCGAATTTGCTGAGTAGGCTATTGAGGCGACGCTCCCACTCTTCACGCTCTTCTTTCAGCTTGGCGTTCTCGCCACGCAGCTCTTCATTTTCCAGTTTCATCATTTCCAGCGCGTCAACAGTATCGGTGACTTTCTGTTCAAGCTGATTAAATAGTTCCAAGCTCATGTATATCTCCCTAGCGTAAAAACGAGAACCCAAAAAACGGTAGTCAAAAAGTACCCAACAAAACAAGCGGAAAGCTTGCTAATAGGTACGAATGAAGCGAGCGTAACGCCACCACCGCGCGGCGGCAAGCGCTGTTTAACGCTATTGACGTTGATAAAGCCGAGCGGTGCTTTCACCCGCCTGGGTTTCGCGGTGTAACTGCCAGTTGGCGGGCACCCCTGGGGCAAGCGATGTCTCGGTTTCTAGGTAAATCATTGCCCCGTCACTCAACCAGCCGCCACTCTCCAGCGCTTTACAGCATGGTTCGGCCAACTGCTGATGAAAGGGCGGGTCGAGAAATACCAGTGAATAGGGCTGTGCAGGACGTGTCAGGTAGGCCTGAACATCGTTAATATGCACCGCGCTTGAGGTAATATGCAGAGATGCCAGATTAGTCGAAAGCTGCGCTGCCACGCGCGGGTCGCGCTCGACAAAATCGACACAGGCCGCACCGCGAGAGACCGCTTCAATGCCGAGTGCGCCGGTACCGGCGAAGAGGTCGAGCACCTGCTGACCATAAAGCTGCTGCCCTAGCCAATTGAACAGCGTTTCACGCACGCGGTCAGGTGTTGGACGTAGGCCGGGGCTATCCAATATGGGCAGCTGGCGGCGGCGAAACTCACCGCCGATAATGCGCAGTTTGCCAAGTGATTTGCCACCTCGCTGAGCAGGCGTGCGGCGGGAAGCGGATGAGTGGGAGGAGCGTTGTCGTGTCATGAGGCGGATTGTAGCGGGCTGCTTATCCAAAGTCTCGGGTTAGGGTGTTAGCATAACCTTAATGTTCACTATTTATATCGAGTAACACACATGTTTGGTTTTTTTAAGCGTAAGAATAAGCAAGACCCGCAGCAGGCGCCCCAAGACTCGCAGCAGGCGCCAGAGGAAGAGCAGCGTCTAAAAGATCAGCCTCAAGAGCGAGCTGATGAGGGTGACATCGAGGCGCCAGATACTTCTTCGGAAGCCGTTGAAGAGGTCCCGCCCGTGCCGGATACTTTGCCAGAGCCAGAGCCAGAGCCAGAGCCAGAGCCAGAGCCAGAGCCAGAGCCAGAGCCAGAGCCAGAGCCAGAGCCAGAGCCAGAGCCAGAGCCAGAGCTAACGCCCGCCCCAGAGTCCGTTCGTGA
Organism: Vreelandella indica; assembly: GCF_037070225.1. Lineage (NCBI taxonomy): Bacteria > Pseudomonadati > Pseudomonadota > Gammaproteobacteria > Oceanospirillales > Halomonadaceae > Vreelandella > Vreelandella indica. The sequence goes on along the minus strand of NZ_JBANSO010000007.1, from coordinate 100,824 downwards.
AACGGCGCAACGTCCTGCTTTACAGGAAAAGCCTGTCGCCGAAAAAAGTAAACAGCAAGGCGAACAGAAAGGCTGGTTTGCACGTATCAAATCAGGCCTAGGGAAAACCCGTGCCAATTTAACCGACGGCATCGCCGATCTGTTTTTAGGCAAGAAACAGATTGATGACGAGCTGCTGGAAGACCTGGAAACGCAGCTGCTAATGGCCGATGTCGGTATTGACGCGACGACCGAGATTATTGGGCGCCTGGAAGCGCGCGTCTCACGCAAAGAGCTAAATAACCCTGAGGCGCTTTACCGTGGTTTGCAGGAAGAGTTGACCACTATGCTGGCGCCTGTCGCCAAGCCGCTGATGCTGGAGAAAGCGGGCAAGGGGCCGTTTGTTATTTTAGTGGTAGGCGTTAACGGCGTGGGTAAAACCACCACCATCGGCAAGCTCACCCAGCGTTTTCAGCGCGAAGGAAAAAGCGTTATGTTGGCGGCCGGTGACACCTTCCGTGCTGCGGCTGTCGAACAGCTCAAAGTCTGGGGCGAGCGCAACCGCGTGCCAGTAATTGCCCAGCACACCGGCGCGGACAGCGCCTCGGTAATTTACGATGCGGTAGCGGCCGCCACTGCGCGAGGTGTTGATGTGCTGATCGCCGACACCGCCGGGCGACTGCATAACAAAAGCCACCTGATGGAAGAGCTGAAAAAGGTCCACCGGGTGATGCAGAAGCTAGATGACACCGCGCCACACGAGGTGATGCTAGTGTTGGATGCGGGCACCGGGCAAAACGCTATATCCCAAGCCAGCACCTTTAATGATGCCGTGCCAGTTAGCGGGATCACGCTAACCAAACTGGATGGTACCGCCAAAGGCGGCATTATCTTTGCACTGGCCAAACAGTTGGAAACACCTATTCGCTTTATCGGCGTAGGGGAGGGGATCGACGACCTGCGCCCCTTCGAAGCTAATGATTTTGTCCATGCGCTGTTTGACCGCCAAGGGGACGATGCCAGCGCATGATCGCCTTTGAGCATGTGGGAAAACGCTACGGCGGTCGTTTCGAAGCCCTGGCGCATCTCAACTTTCGGGTCGCTCGGGGCGAGATGGTGTTTCTTACCGGCCACTCCGGCGCTGGTAAAAGCTCGCTACTACGCTTAGTGATGCGTCTTGAGAAGCCTAGTCGCGGGCGCGTCGTCGTGGCGGGTCATGATATTGCCCAGCTGCATGCCAGTCAGGTGCCGTTCTATCGGCGTCAGATTGGCGTGGTCTTTCAGGATCACCAACTGCTATTTGATCGCAGTATTTTTCACAATGTCTCGCTGCCACTGGAGATTCAGGGGGTTGAGCCGCGTGAAGCCGCACGCCGTGTACGCGCCGCGTTAGATAAAGTAGGGCTGCTGCACCGTGAAAAAGCGTTGCCGATAGAACTCTCCGGTGGCGAGCAGCAGCGCGTTGGCATCGCCCGGGCGGTGGTCAATAAGCCTGCGCTACTGCTCGCCGATGAGCCTACGGGTAATCTGGATCCACAGCTGTCAGCGGATATTATGGCGCTGTTTGAGGATTTTAACCGAATTGGTACCACGGTAATGATTGCCAGCCACGACTTGGCCCTGATTGCCCAGTTGCGTCACCGCATACTGCGTTTAAGCGATGGTCGTTTGGTGGCCGACGAGGGGGCAGCATGAAGTCCTCAGCGACCCCAAGGCGCCAGCAGGGAGCGGCATTAAAAACGCCGCGAAAAGCCGCTGCTAAACCACCAGCCGATAAACCCTCACAGCGAGGTGCACGTTCCCAGCAAACGCGCTTTTCCAGCCGTCTGCGGGCCTGGGGGCGCCACCATCGCAGCATGGCGTGGGATAGTTTTCAGCGCTTGGTACGTTATCCCTTGGGTAATCTGCTGACGATGTTAGCCATCGCCATTGCATTGGTGCTGCCCGCTGCGCTGTGGTTGACCCTGGACAGTGCGCGCTTGTTGGATGCCGAGCTTGATGAAAGCGCCACGCTTACCGTTTATCTGGAATTGAGCACTGATGATGCCCAGGCGCAACGTATTGAAGAGGCGGTCAACGCTGAGCAGAGCGTGCTCGAAACCCGGTTGATCAGCGCTGAGCAGGGCATGGCGGAGTTTCAGCAGTCGCTGGGTCTGGATAATGCCTTGGCGGGTTTGGAGAGCAACCCGTTACCCATCAGTATCGTGGTGCATCCTTCAAGCATCGAGCCGGCCGCCATGCAGCAGTTGGCTGCTACGCTTGAAGCCTTTTCCGGGGTTGATGAGGTGCGTCTTGATCTGGCTTGGGTGGAGCGGCTGAGAAACCTGGCTGAACTGGGAAGGCGCGTTGCCCTGGCGCTGGGAGCGCTGTTTGGCCTGGGCGTTTTGCTAGTGGTTGGCAACACTATTCGCCTGTCGGTGGAAAGTCGCCGCCGCGAGATTGAAGTGGTGATGCTGATTGGCGCCACTCACGCCTTTGTCAGACGCCCATTTCTGTACAGCGGGGCTTGGTACGGTGTTGGTGGTGGGCTGTTAGCGCTGGGTCTGTTAGGCCTGGGCAATCATTGGCTTTCCCTCCCGGTAGCTGCCCTGGCGGCGAGCTACGGTGCCAGCTTCTCATTACCTCAACTCGACGTGACAGGCTCTACAATTCTGCTATCTTGCAGTACACTACTAGGCTGGTTGGGTGCTTGGTTGGCGGTAACTCGCCATCTCTCAAGTATCCGCCCAAGATGATTCAGCAGGCCGATTCAATAGCGCGTGAACCTTATTCTCGCGATAAGGTCTTTGTAAGACAGAATTTAAGGTAATAGGTTATTGATAACGTGCTACGTCAACCACGATGGGTTACAGGGGAGACCACCTGCACATGAGCACTAGTCTTATACCGGTGGGGCAGCTTTCACCCGGCGGTGATCTGGGCGGCTATATCCGCGCAGTCAATGGAATTTCGGTTTTAACCGCCGATGAAGAGCGAGAGCTCGCCTATCGTCTTTACGATGACGGTGATTTAGAAGCTGCTCGGCGTTTAGTTATGTCACATCTGCGCTTTGTGGTTCACATTGCGCGTAGTTATTCTGGCTATGGGTTACCCCAAGCAGATTTAATTCAAGAAGGTAACGTCGGCTTAATGAAAGCCGTCAAGCGCTTCGATCCTAATCAGGGCGTTCGATTGGTCTCTTTTGCCGTGCATTGGATCAAAGCGGAAATTCACGAATTTGTGCTGCGTAACTGGCGCATCGTCAAGATTGCCACCACCAAAGCGCAGCGTAAGCTGTTCTTTAATCTGCGTAGCGCGAAGAAGCGCTTGGCGTGGCTGAACAACGACGAAGTGTCCGCCATTGCTAAAGATCTCGACGTTAAGCCTGAGATCGTGCGCGATATGGAAGGGCGTCTCTCCTCTTACGATGCTGGCTTTGATGCGCCCGCAGGCGATGATGAAGAGAGTACCTATCAGGCGCCGGTGCATTTCCTGGATGACGCCGCATCAGACCCTGCCACGCAGTTGGAAGATAGCAACTTCGAGGAAGACTCGACGCGTCGGTTGCAGGTTGCTCTTGAGGGGCTTGATGAGCGCTCGCGGGATATCCTACAGCGCCGCTGGTTAGCCGATAGTAAAGAGACGTTGCATGATCTGGCCGATGTTTATGGGGTCAGCGCTGAGCGTATTCGTCAGCTTGAAAAGAACGCGATGAAAAAGCTGCGCCAGAAAATGGGCGAGCCGATGGTGGCTTAAGTATCAGCTGGCTAGTATTTGTCTTCTTAAAAAACCGGCCCCTGCAAAGGGAGCCGGTTTTTTGTGTAGCCTTCACCTGTGGCTTAGCCTATGCGGGCTGTACCGCCGTGCGTAGTAATTGCGCAGATAATAGCGACCATTGATCTTCCCAGTGTTCGGTGGGTAGGCGCTTAAAGTCGCTGCGTACGTACTGCGAAATCCGGCCTTCTGCCTGGGCCGCTAGTAAATTAGCAGCGGCGGAGGCGGGAATCGTAGGGCGCAGACCTTCACGCAGCTCGGCTTCGCGCAGAATCTGTTTGAGCTGCATCTCCAGGCGTTCAAACAGTTGGTTGACCCGCTGGCGTAGCCTGGCGGTTTCGCCGGTGAGTACGTCGCCGCCCATTACCCGGGCCAGCCCAGGATTTTTCTCGGCGAAGCCCAGCAGCAGCGCCAAGATGGTGCCGCAACGGGTAGTGGCGTCGGGTACGTCGTCTAAAATACGCGTAATGCGCTCAAAAATGCTCTCTTCAATAAAATCAATCAGCCCCTCAAACATACGTGCTTTGCTGGGGAAGTGACGGTAGAGCGCTGCTTCTGAAACACCTACCTGACGAGCGAGAGCGGCGGTCGTAATGCGTTTGCCACTGTCTTCTTCAAGCATTAATGCCAGTGCTTGGAGTATCTGCTCGCGGCGGCGAGGTTTTTGATCTTCGCTCATGATGTGCCCTCCGTCGCGGTTAGCTCGCGTCCGTGATTAGGGTGCCCACCCCAGCATTGGTGAAAATTTCCAGCAATACCGCGTGGGGGACACGGCCATCAATAATGTGCGAGCTATTCACGCCGCCTTTTACTGCATCTAACGCGCAGCGAATTTTGGGCAGCATGCCGCCATAGATCGTGCCATCTTCGATCAGGGCATCGACTTGTGCGGTGGTTAAGCCTGTGAGCACCTCGCCTTCGGCGTTCATGAGACCAGCGACGTTAGTGAGCAGCATCAGCTTTTCAGCGTTAAGCGCTTCGGCAATCTTGCCTGCTACCAGGTCAGCATTGATGTTGTAGCTATGGCCTGCAGCGTCGACGCCAATCGGGGCGATCACCGGGATAAAGTCGCGCGCCGCCAGCATCTCAATCAACTCGGTTGAGATCGACTCCACTTCGCCCACGTGGCCGATATCGATAATCTCCGGGGCCGTCATTTCAGGGCTTTGGTGCTCGACCTTAAGTTGGCGGGCACGAATTTGCGCGCCGTCCTTGCCTGTCAGGCCGATCGCCTTGCCACCGCTCTGGTTGATCAGGTTCACAATACTTTTATTAACCAAACCGCCCAGCACCATCTCGACCACGTCCATGGTTTGCGAGTCGGTGACCCGCATGCCGTTGACGAAGCGCGACTCGATGTTGAGCTTTTTGAGTAGGTCGCCGATTTGCGGCCCGCCGCCGTGCACCACTACCGGGTTGATGCCGACTTCCTTCATTAGCACGATATCGCGGGCAAAGGAGTCAATCAGGGTGCTTTCGGTCATGGCGTTGCCGCCATATTTGACCACCACGGTTTTACCGGAAAACTGCTGAATATAGGGGAGGGCTTCGGAAAGCACCTCCACAACGACCTGCGGGTCGCGACTGGCTGAACTCATGAGGTTGTCCCTTGCGAACGTTTATTATGCTGCATAACGTTTATGTCGATTGTGTCGTGAGGGTCGCGCTTTCTAAGCGCGCGATCCCTTCAGCGCCTGACTATGTAAAGAGCTATGTGAAGAGCTATATGAAAAGCTATTTCAAGAGCTATCTATCCAACAATTTGCTTACTGGGGTAGCTCGATATCTGGCGCGACGCGCTGTAGCGCGTTATTAAATACCGCTTTGATACGTGCGAGGGCGGCATCGTCCTTCCCTTCGAAGCGCATGACCAGGGCAGGCGTGGTGTTGGAGGCGCGGCACAACCCCCAGCCATCCGGGTAATCAACGCGAATGCCATCTAACGTGGTTTTGATACCTTCGCCGAAGTCGCCCTCGCGAGCAAGCTTATCCATTAGAGAAAATTTGTTAGCGTCGGTAACCGCAATATTAATCTCTGGGGTACCAACGTCTTGGGGAAATGTGGCGAAAAAAGTATCCGCATCGTCAGGCTGGTTGGCGAGAATTTCTACCAGCCTAGCGGCGGCATAAAGGCCATCGTCAAAACCATACCAGCGCTCTTGGAAAAAAATATGTCCGCTCATCTCTCCGCCCAACTGAGCGCCGGTCTCTTTCATTCGCGCTTTGATCAGGGAGTGACCGGTTCGCCACATCTCAGGCTCGCCCCCAGCATCACTAATCACTTTGACTAGATTGCCAGTGCACTTGATGTCAAAAATCACTTTGGCCCCGGGTTGGCGCGTGAGCATATCGGTGGCAAATACCATCAGCAGGTGGTCAGGATAAATCAGCTTGCCGGTGGAGGTGACCACGCCTACTCGGTCGCCATCGCCATCAAAGGCAAGCCCGATATCAGCGCCCGTTTCTTGCACCTTGCGCATCAAATCCTGCATGTTTTCAGGTTTGCCAGGATCCGGGTGGTGATTGGGAAAGTGGCCATCGATCTCATCGAACAGCGCAGTTGTATCAATGCCCAAGCGGGTCAGCAGCTGCGGGCCTAGCTCGCCAGCAACCCCGTTGCCGCAGTCGACCACGGCTTTGATCGGTCGGTTGATCTTAACGTCACCTAAAATACGCGCTAAATACGTTTCGCGAAGATCCTGCTGGGTGATGCTGCCTTGGCCGCTCTCCAGGTTGCCAGACTGGATGCGCTCAAACAGGGCGGTAATTGCATCGCCAGAGAGCGTTTCGCCGCTCAGCACGATTTTAAAGCCGTTGTAGTCAGGCGGGTTATGGCTGCCGGTAACCATCACGCCTGACTGGGTGTTTGGCAAGATGTGGGTGGCGAAGTACAGCACCGGCGTGGGGACCATGCCGATATCAATAACGTCTCGTCCTGCAGCATTTAGGCCACGCATAAGCGCTGCTTGCAGCCGAGCGCCCGAAAGGCGACCGTCGCGTGCGACTACCACGCTGGATTCTCCCCGCGCGGCGGCTTCCGAGCCCACGGCGCGTCCGATCATTTCTACCGTCTCTTCGGTGAGCGTGTCGTCAACGATACCGCGGATATCGTAGGCGCGAAAAATCGAAGCGGGTACGGTCTGTGCGTTCATAAGCTTCCCAGCTAAACAGAAATTGCCTTGCAAAGGTTTCTTAACCACGTCCTGCCAATCGCTACTGCTAATGGCTATTGCTAATAGCTACTGACTGCCGGTGCTGCCAAACCCGCCGCTGCCCCGCAGGGAGTCTTCAAACGCGTCCACAAGAGCGAGTTCGGCTTGCACAACAGGCACAAGCACGTACTGTGCCAGGCGGTCGAAGGGGGCAAGGGTAAAGTCGCTCTGTCCCCGGTTCCAGACCGAAATCATCAGCTCACCCTGGTAATCCGAATCGATTAAACCAACCAAATTGCCCAGCACAATGCCGTGCTTATGCCCCAAACCGGAGCGCGGCAGAATCATGCCTGCTAAGCCTGGGTCTTCAATATAGATGGCAATGCCCGTGCGCACGAGCTGGCAGTCGCCGGGCGTCAAGGTCAGCGGCGCGTCCAGCAGGGCGCGTAGATCCATGCCTGCAGAGCCTGCCGTTGCATAGGTGGGGAGATAGTCGTGCAAGCGTTCATCTAACACTTTGCACTGCAGGCGGGGGCGGGCACTCATTGGGGTTCTCCAGAAGCGTTAGTAGAGGTTGTTTCAGGTGCTGTCGTCGATAGCAGGGTGAGCGCCTGGTGAATGATCGTAGCGGCCAGCTGGGTTTTCGGCTGGGGTGCTTCCGCCCGGCTTTCAACGCCTTCTGCGGTGCGCCATAGTAACCAGGCGGCATTCTGGTCGCTGCCAAACCCCAGGCCCGCCTGGGAAACATCGTTAGCCACGATCATATCCAGCCCTTTGCGCTGCAGTTTATCCTGCGCGTAGCGCTCTATTTCTTGGGTTTCGGCGGCAAAGCCAACTACCAGCGGGCGCTGCCCAGCGGGAAGCGCCGCTATGCTGGCGATAATGTCAGGATTTTTCACCAGGGTCAGGGTGAGAGTGTCGCTATCGTCCCGCTTCTTGAGCTTGTGCTCGGCGGGTGCCGCCGCACGGTAATCAGCAACCGCCGCGCAGCCGATAAATAGCGCCGCTTGAGGCGCTAACCGCTGTGCTTCACTGTGCATCTGCTCGGCTGACTCAACGTCAACCCGCGTAACGCCCGGCGGGGTGGGTAAGTTAACTGGCCCGCTGATCAGCGTCACTTTAGCGCCTTGCGCCACTGCCGCTGCAGCTAAAGCAAAGCCCATTTTTCCCGAACTGTGATTGGAAATATAGCGTACCGGGTCCAACGGTTCGCGAGTTGGGCCAGCGGTGATCACTACATGAGGAGTTCTGGCGGAGGAGCCGTAATAAGGAGAAGGTGGCGCTGCAAACAGTGTCATCACGGCGCTAAATATCTCTTCAGGCTCACTCATGCGGCCAGGCCCCACATCACCACAGGCTTGATCGCCCGCGGCAGGGCCTATTTGCTGCCAGTCATCTTGCTGCAGCTGCGCCACATTGCGCTGAGTGGCCGGGTGGCGCCACATCGCCTGGTTCATTGCCGGGGCAATCAGCTTGGGCGCTTCTGAGGCCAGGCAGAGCGTGGTGAGCAAATCATCAGCCATGCCGTGCACTAATCGAGCGATTAAGTCGGCCGTGGCTGGGGCGATGAGTACTACATCCGCCCAGCGGGCCAGCTCAATATGGCCCATGCCCGCTTCGGCTTCCGGGTCGAGTAAGGAGGTGCGCACCGGCTCACCGGAGAGCGCCTGCAGGGTGAGCGGCGTAATAAAGGCCTGAGCCCCATCGGTCATTACCACACGCACCTCGCAGCCCGCTTGCTTAAGCAGGCGCACAAGCAACGCGCTCTTGTAAGCAGCAATACCCGCGCTAACCCCGAGTAGCACCCGTTTGCCGGTGAGTGTTGAGCCAGTGGTGAAAGCGTTTATCGGGGTGCTTGTTGTGTCAGCAACAGAAGCCATGTTCAGTCATCCACATCAGCGTTCGTGAGGAGGCTTACCATACCACTGGCACCACCAATTTGGCATATTGGGGAGAAACAAGGGTAAGCTAGGTTTACTGAGGCAGGCTGCGTGATTGGGTTTGAACGCGGATTGCGTTAATTACCAAGGGCGGACAAAGCGGGAAGGTGCGATGGGAATCAATCACTGGCCAGAGGGTGAGCGGCCGCGGGAGAAATTATTAAACGCAGGTGCCCAGGCGCTTTCGGATGCGGAGTTGCTGGCTATTTTTTTGCGCGTCGGCGTGCAGGGGCGCTCAGCGGTTGATTTGGCGAGGGATTTGCTCACAAGCTTTGGTGGCTTACGCCAACTGTTGGAGGCTGATCAAGCAAGTTTCTGCGCTGCCCATGGGCTAGGCACCGCTAAGTATGCCCAACTACAGGCTACGCTTGAGTTGTCGCGGCGCCATTTGGCTAGCCAGTTGGCGCGTGGCAATGCACTGACATCGCCTGCCTTGGTGCGCCACTATCTGAGCTCCCAGCTGCGTCATTTAGGCCATGAAGAGTTTGCGGTGCTTTTTTTGGATACACAGCACCGAATTATTCGCTATGAATCGCTGTTTCGCGGTACCCTAGACAGCGCATCTGTTTACCCCCGCGAAGTTGCCAAGCGCGCTTTAGAACTTAGTGCTGGCGCCGTTATCCTGGCTCACAATCACCCATCGGGTGTGGCAGAGCCAAGCGATGCTGATCGACGAATCACCGAACGCTTAAAAGACGCGCTCGCACTGTTTGAAGTGCGCGTGTTGGATCATTTCGTGGTGGGAGATGGAGAAGTGGTCTCTTTTGCCGAGCGTGGCTGGCTATAAGCAAAATCGACGCGGAGTACATTGCGTAGCAATATCTAAGTTAAATGAGCAAAAAGGCGCTTATTTAACCTTTTTAGTGGGTTTTGCTTGCTGCTAGTCGGGTGCTCTGGTATAAAGTGCCACCTTTAAACTTGGGTTGAATAACGGATTTGGATAAAGCTTGGCGGTTAACGGCGCCGACACCTTCCCTGCTCCGGTTTGCCCGACAGTTTTGAACACTCAGGTTCTTATATCCTGGCCAAGCAGTTGGAGGCTCTAATGTCCAAAGTATGTCAGGTTACCGGCAAGCGTCCGGTAACTGGAAATAACGTTTCACACTCCCAGCGTAAGACACGTCGTCGTTTCTTGCCAAACCTGCACACCCACCGTTTTTGGGTTGAGTCTGAAAACCGCTTCGTCAAGCTGCGCGTTTCCACTAAAGGAATGCGCATCATCGACAAAAAAGGTATTGACACAGTTTTGGTCGCTATTCGTAAGCGCGGCGACGCTATCTAAGTAAGCCTATTGGGAGAGTTGAACCATGCGCGATAAAATCAAGTTGGTGTCTAGTGCCGGTACAGGTCACTTCTACACCACTGATAAGAACAAGCGGAATACCCCGGATAAGTTCGAATTCAAGAAATTCGATCCGGTTGTCCGTAAGCACGTTATCTACAAGGAAGCCAAGATCAAGTAATCGCGTAAGCGATGATGATCGGTTTTCTCTGCAGGCGAACGTCTGTTCAAAAACCCGGCCCCAAGCCGGGTTTTTGCATGCATGCTTTTTATGCGCAGCATGCCTAGCGAATCCATCTTCATTAGGCTGTCATCACAAGCCGTTACGATGCTCAAATATGCCCGAACTGCCCGAAGTTGAAACCACCCGCCGCGGGATTGCGCCTTATATTGAAGGTCAGGAAGTCACTGAAGTGCTGGTGCGTCAGCCGCGGCTGCGCGTACCCGTGCCGGATGACTTGGCCGAGCGGTTGGTGGGCGCACGCATTGGCGTATTGAAGCGGCGGGCAAAATATCTGCAGATTCCCATTCAGCCGTTTAGTGAGCTTGCAGATGATGCTGGCGCCACGTTGTTATGGCATTTGGGCATGTCGGGTAGCCTGCGTATTGCCCAGGTGGGGGATTTGCCTAAAAAGCATGACCATGTCGATGTGGTTACCGCTAACGGTTATGTGTTGCGCTATCACGATCCACGCCGGTTTGGCTTTGTGGATTGGCGGGCCGATGACGAAACGCAGGATAAGCGTCTCGCGCATTTGGGGCCCGAGCCATTGTCTGATGCATTTAACGGCAAATGGCTCTATACGCTCTCGCGTAACAAGCGCGTGGCGGTAAAGCCGTTTCTGATGGATAACCAAGTGGTTGTCGGTGCCGGGAATATCTACGCCGCGGAAGCACTATTTATGGCGGGCATTGATCCGCGCCGTGCGGCAGGGAGAGTTTCTCGCGCTCGCTATGATGCCTTGGCCCTTGCCGTGAAAGAGGTGCTGGCGGCGGCGATTACCCAGGGCGGCACTACGCTGAGGGACTTTGTCAGCGGCCAGGGCGAGCCCGGCTACTTTGCTCAGCGGCTAAATGTTTACGGCCGCCACGGCCAGCCCTGTTTGCGCTGCGGCGCGGAGCTTCGCCGCATTACGCTAGGCCAGCGAGCCAGTGTATTTTGCCCCGGTTGCCAGCGCTAATGCCTGCCTAATAAGTGCTAATGTTTTACTGACGTTTTGCCTTGGCTAATTTTTGCTTTGCCTATGTTTTTAAGACCATGTTTTTTAAGGCAAGGTTTTTAAGACAAGGTTTTTAAAGACTAAGCTTTTTGGAGATTGCTGTGACCCAACGCCTGCGCCTGAATAAAAATGCTGACCGCCGCCTGAAAGCGGGCCATCTCTGGATCTACTCCAATGAAGTAGATATCAAAGAGACGCCGCTGAAAAACTTTGCGGCAGGCGAAACCGCCCTGGTAGAAGCCTCCAACGGAAAAGTCATGGCGGTGGCTTACGTTAATCCCCATTCGTTAATCGCTGCCCGCGTTATGTCGCGTGACCCTGAAATGCGCTTGGATCGTTCGCTGTTTGTGCACCGCTTTAACCAAGCGTTGGCACTACGTCAGCGTCTTTATGAGCAGCCGTATTACCGCTTGATTCACGGTGAAGGCGATTTGCTGCCAGGCTTGGTGATTGATCGTTTTGGCGATGTTCTCGTCGTGCAGCTCAATACCGCTGGCATGCAGGCGTTGGCGGATGAGATTGTTGATGCGCTGGAAAAAGTCATCAAGCCTGAAGTGATCGTTTTCCGTAACGACACTGGCGGTCGTCGTCAGGAAGGTCTCGAGGCCCACGTTGACGTTATCAAGGCCACGCTGCCTGACGAAGTGGTGCTGGAAGAGAACGGCGCACGATTTGTCGTGCCGGTACTTAATGGCCAGAAAACCGGCTGGTTCTTCGATCACCGCGTTAATCGCGAATGGCTCAATCGCCAAGTGGCCGATAAGCGCGTGCTGGATGTCTTCAGCTACGTGGGTGGCTGGGGCGTGCAGGCAGCCGTTCATGGCGCGAAAGAGGTGGTGTGTCTAGACTCTTCAGGCCCAGCGCTAGACCAGGTTGCACGCAACGCTGAGCTCAATGGCGTTCAGGATAAAGTGGCTGTTAGTGAAGGCGATGCATTTGAAGCCTTAGCAGCATTGAAGGCAGAGGGTGAGGAGTTTGACGTGGTCATTCTTGACCCGCCTGCGTTCATCAAAAAGCGTAAGGATATCCCTAACGGCGAGCGTGCCTATGCCCGCTTGAACCGCGAAGCCATGCGATTGCTGGGTCGCGACGGCCTGTTGATGTCCGCCTCCTGCTCAATGCACCTAGCGCCCGAGCGGTTGATGGATGTGGTGCGTGGCGCCGTTCGCCATCAGGACCGCCATGGTCAGGTGATTTTCCAGGGCCATCAAGGCCCCGATCACCCGGTGCATCCCGCTATTCCTGAGACGTCTTACCTGAAAGCGTTGGGAGTGCGCGTGTTCCGCGACTAATTCACACGAGAGTCAGGATAAAGAGGAGCCAAGGATGGAGTGGGCGCTGCCCGATCCTTTTGTGATCGATATCCGTGTCGCTGATGAGGCAATTGATGCTTATCAGCACGTTAACAACAGCGAGTACCTGCGCTGGGTTGAGCAGATTAGCTGGGCGCACTCGGTCGCACTTGGCCTCTCGCTTGAGCGTTACCGGGAGCTTGACCGTGCGATGGTGGTTCATCGTCATGAACTGGATTACCTCGCGCCTGCTTTTGCAGGCGATGAGCTACAGTTGGCGACCTGGATTGTCGATTGCGATGAACGCTTCAGTCTGACACGGCGTTTTCAGCTAGTGCGCACCAGCGATTCCAAAACACTGCTTTATGCCCGCACGCGCTTTGCCTGCGTGGCGCTCTCAACGGGGCGGCCCAAACGTTTGCCCGAAGAGTATCGGCGCATCTATGGTGGCGCCGTTATCGTTGAGTGATTTAAAGAAGAGTGGAATTTTTCGTGCAGAACCGGCAATCGCTAGATTTTTCTCCTAAAAAACGCCTTAACCGGCGTTTTTTTTGTTTTGCGTTCCTGGGGTGGTGGTCAACGTTCGCTGTGCTGTAATTTGCTTAACAAGACGAATGACCTTTAAAAGCACAGGAAAAATCCAATGAAAATCGCCGTCCCCAAAGAGATTAAAAATCACGAGTATCGTGTCGCGTTGACGCCCACTGGTGCGCGTGAGTTAGCCGGTCGTGGCCACCAGGTCAGCGTTCAAGCTAGTGCCGGTGAAGGCGCTGGCTTTACCGATGCCGATTACCAGGCCGCCGGTGCTCAGATCGAAGCCGATGTGGACACACTGTGGTGCAATGCCGAGCTAATCCTCAAGGTGAAAGAGCCCCAGCCTGACGAGGTGGCGCGGCTCACTCCGCAGCATACCCTGTTCACCTATCTTCATCTGGCCGCCGAAGAGCCCCTTACCCGTGGGTTGATGAAAAGCGGCGCCACCTGCATCGCCTATGAGACGATTACCGATGCCCGTGGCGGCTTGCCACTACTCGCGCCGATGAGCACCGTAGCGGGGCGAATGGCCGTTCAAGCCGGTGCCCATAGCCTGGAAAAAGCCCAGGGCGGTGCAGGCGTGCTGCTGCCCGGTGTGCCCGGTGTGGCGCCGGGGAAAGTGACGGTCATCGGTGGTGGCGTCGTCGGCGAAAACGCTGCTCGCATGGCATTGGGGTTAGGCGCAGAAGTCACCATTCTGGATAAATCTCTGGCGCGGCTGGAAGTGCTGGATGACCGCTATCAGGGACGCATCAAAACGGTTTATTCCACCGCCGATGCACTTGAAACGGCCACCCGTGAGTCGGATATGATTATTGGCGCGGTGCTGGTGCCCGGCGCCGCTGCGCCTAAGTTGATCACTCGCCGCATGCTAGCCGATATGAAGCCCGGCAGTGTACTGGTCGATGTGGCGATTGATCAGGGCGGCTGCTTTGAAACCAGTAAGCCCACTACCCATGCCGAACCGACCTATATCGTTGATGGCATTGTTCACTACTGTGTCGCCAATATGCCCGGCGCCGTGGCCCGTACCTCTACCCAGGGGCTGACTAACGCCACGCTGCCCTTCGTGCTTGCCCTGGCGGATAAAGGCTGGCAGCAGGCGCTACGTGACGACCCGCACTTCCTGCCCGGTCTTAATGTGCATGCTGGTCAAGTTACTTATCAAGCCGTGGCAGACGCCTTTGGGCTGGAAAGTAGTAATCCCGCGAGTGTTGTTGGAGGCTAATAAATACGCAGTCGTTGGCGCTACCATTGGCTTAATAGTGTGGCGGAAGTTCATCCTCGGGGCGTTGGCCGCCCTGGGGTTCGCTTGCTTGAAGTGCTTGATGCTGCTCGCGCAGGCGTTCGCGCATCAGCCCACTCAACTGCTCCAGTTTTTCCAGGCGGCGCTCCTGCTGAATCACCGCTTGGTCCAGCGTGTCCAGCCAGTGTTCTTGATGCGCTAAGCGGCTTTCTAAAGATTCCACAAGCTGGGTTAGCTCGGCAGGCGATAATTCGTGGGTCATGATAACATTGCAACCTTATGTAGTAGTATGCCAGTACTATTGGGAATGGGCCTGATAGTGCGGGTATTGTCCTTCGTCTGTTACCCATACAACAAGAGAGCTTTTATTGTCTATGAACCCAAAAGTTGTGTTTCGCTGTTTCTTAATCAGTGTATTACTTGCCGCCCCCACGCCACTTCTGTTGGCGGGGATTGTTCGTTTAACCAATAGTGCCCTCGCCGAGCAATTAATGGAGGTGTTGGCAGACAGTAGCGGTGTCTATATTGCTGTTGCTATCGGATGTTTTATTGTTCTGTGTATTGGCACATTGGCGTCTGCCGCTTTTGCGCCCTCAGTAGTGGTGGCGTCTGATGTGGTAGCGCGTCCTAAGCCTGCATCGCGCCAGCCTCAAGCGGCTGCTCCCATGGACGATGATGAGGAAGAAGACATCATCGACCCCAATGATGGCCGTGAAGAGGGCGAAGTGAAGTGGTTCAATACTAACAAAGGCTATGGTTTTATTACCCGCGATAATGGTGAAGATGTCTTTGTACACTTTCGCGCCATTCGCGGCCGTGGCCCGCGTATGTTAGCTGAAGGTCAAATTGTGCGTTATCACGTGATTAAAAATGAGCGTGGTTTGCAGGCCGACGATGTGAGTATTATTGAGTAAGCTTAATGGCTAGCTAAATTGATCGTAGGATAGTAAGCGACCCCGCTTCGGCGGGGTCGTTTACGTTGATGGGGTCTGTTAACGGCCCGAATCAGGCCACTCTATGGCTCCCTCTTTGCCGCCTGGAAGCACTTGCCAGAAGCGGTCAGGGTCATCGCCGGGGTTCCAGCCGCCCAATGAGCATCGCACTTCGGTCTGAAGCGCCTCCGCGGCTTGCTGAGCGCACTCTTGGTCAGTCATCCAAGGGGTGTGGTTGCTATCAAACCATAGGCTGGCAAAGCCATCGGCGGCTTTGTCTACTAATAATACCGGTACGCAGTCGCCCTCATACTGACCTCGGGTTTGCCATTTGCCTTTGCCTACCGGGCTGAGCGGCGGTGCGATTAGCGTGCTTTTTAGCCACTCATTGAGTGCCTCCAGCGAGACGCTAGCCAGGTAGATTTCTATATCGGGGTAACGCTCCATCATACGTTTACCTCGCCGGAGATGAGCAACGCCTGCAGTGTCGCTTCGTAAATCCGGCTTAAGTCGTCGAGGTCGCTAGCGCGAACGCGCTCATTGACCTTGTGGATGGTGTCGTTCAGCGGACCTAGCTCGACCACCTGAGCACCCAGGGTGGCAATGAAGCGGCCATCCGAAGTGCCGCCACTGGTAGAAAGCGCTGGGCGCTCGCCAGTTACCGCTTCAACGCCTTTGATGGCGGCGTCGACAAGCTCGCCTTCAGCGGTCAAGAAAGGCACGCCGTTAAGCGTCCAGTCTATCTGATACTCCAGGCCATGCTGAGCGAGAATGGTTTCCGTGCGCGCTTTGAGCTCTTCCTGGGTCACTTCGGTCGAGAAGCGAAAATTAAACACCACTTCGACATCGCCAGGAATCACATTAGTGGCACCGGTGCCTGCGCGCAGGTTAGAAATCTGAAAGCTGGTGGCCGGGAAGAAATCGTTGCCCGCGTCCCAATGCTCATTGACCAGCGCGTCGAGTGCTGGCATCGCTTGATGGATAGGGTTACGCGCTAAATGCGGATAAGCCACGTGGCCTTGCACGCCCTTGATGTGTAGCGTGGCGCCGAGCGATCCGCGACGTCCGTTTTTGATCACATCGCCCAGTCGATCGGTGGACGAAGGCTCGCCGACAATGCAGTAATCGAGGCGCTCATTGCGCTCGCGCAGATGTTCAACCACCGCGCGAGTGCCGTCGACCGCCGGACCCTCTTCATCGGAAGTGATCAGAAAGGCAATGCGGCCGTCGTGCTCTGGATGATTCGCGACAAAGCGTTCAACGGCGGTCAGCATGGAAGCGAGGCTGCCTTTCATATCGGCAGCGCCACGCCCGCACAGCATTCCCTCTGCGTCGATGCAGGGCTCGAACGGGGGGTGCTGCCAGTTGATATAAGGGCCGCTGGGCACCACATCGGTGTGGCCCGCGAAAGCCACGACGGGGCCGTGATGACCGCGCACTGCCCAAAAATTCGTTACATCGCCAAATGGCAGCCGCTCAACATTGAAACCGAGCGCTGTTAAACGCTCGATCATGAGTTCCTGGCAACCTTCGTCGTCCGGCGTTACCGAGGCTCGGCTGAGCAGCTCAAAGGCAAGTTGCAGCGTCGGCGACAGCGCTTCAGGCTCAGTTGTGGGCATGCAACGCCTCGTTCAGGGCGATGGCACTTTTGTTGGTCAGGCACTCAATGCGGCCATTCTGCGAGTTGCGGCGCCACAGCTGATCGTCCTGGCTTGCCAGCTCGCGGGCAGAAACGGTTTTTACTTCCTGGCCCTGGTCATCAAGCAGCGTCACTTTGGAGCCAGCGGTGATATAAAGCCCCGCTTCCACCGTGCAGCGGTCACCCAGGGGAATGCCGATGCCAGCGTTGGCGCCGATTAAGCAGCCTTCGCCTACTTTAATAACGATATTGCCGCCGCCGGAGAGGGTGCCCATGGTCGAGCAGCCGCCGCCGAGGTCTGAACCTTTGCCGACCATTACACCCGCCGAAATGCGGCCTTCTATCATGCCGGGGCCTTCGGCGCCTGCATTGAAGTTGACGAAGCCTTCGTGCATCACTGTGGTGCCTTCGCCCAAGTAAGCGCCAAGACGCACGCGGGCAGTGTCGCCGATGCGGATACCGGTAGGTACCACGTAGTCGGTCATTTTGGGGAATTTGTCCACGCAGTCCACGGAGAGCGCGCGCCCCGCCAAGCGCGCCTTTAAGCGGCGTGTAGGCAGCTCTTCAATATCGATCGCGCCTTCGTTGGTCCAGGCAATATTGCGTAGCAGACCAAACATGCCGGTCAGATCCAGCCCGTGGGGCTTCACTAAACGGTGGGAAAGCAAATGGAGCTTGAGGTAGACCTCGGGAGCGGTCTGTGGTGGCTGGTCGGTGTCCAGAAACATGGCCACCAGCGGGCGCTGGCTAGCGGAAAGCGCTTCAGCGAGCTCTGCTTGAGCGGAGTGGCCAGCGGCCTCTAAGGCTTTTGCCAGGCGTGTGCAGTCTTCCGGCAAAAAGCTAATCGCAGCGTTGCCTTGCGGCGCATCCAGCGCTTGCTGAGCAGCGGCTACCAAGCTCGCATCGGGATTGAACAGCGGTGCCGGGTAGTAGATTTCCAGCCAGTCGCCTTGGGTGTTTTGGGTGCCAATTCCAAGCGCAAAGCTCAGCATAAGAGAGTGTCCTGTAGTGATGAATAGTGGAGAATGAAGAATGAGTGCGGCTAGCGACTAACTGCTCAGCTTGTCGTAATCGCCGTCGCGGTAGCCAACCAGAATGGTTGAGTCGTCTACTTCTAGTAGCGGTCGCTTCAGTAGCGTGGGATGTTTCACCAGCATCTGGCGAGCTGACGTATCAAAGGCATCTTTCTCTTCTTGAGGGAGGTCGCGCCAGGTTTTGCTACGTTTGTTGACGACATCGGCAAGCGGTACGCGTTCTAAAATATGCTCAAGCAGACCCGCCGAAAGGCCATCTTTGCGCAGGTCGTAGGTCTTGAACGCAATACCTTTGCCTTCCAAGGCTTTTCGCGCCTTACGGCAGGTGTCGCAGGTATTAATAATATAGAGCGTCAGCATACAGCCTCCATGAACTAAAGCGTTATCGCGGTTAACCGCGCTCAATAAGATGACGGATACGCTGCGCCGCTTCCAGCGTAGGCGCCAATTCGGCTACCAGCGCTAATCGCACACGTCCTGCGCCAGGGTTAATGCCGTTTGTCCCCGTGCGGCCCATTAAGCTGCCGGGCAGTACGCTGACATGCTGCTCGGCAAATAGGCGCTGGGTGAAAGCGATGTCATCGCCGCCGGGTACTGCGGGCCAGAGATAGAAACTGGCTTGAGGTGCTGGGAAGCTCATGACAGGCGCAAGCACATCGGTCACCGCGCTAAATTTTTCCCGGTAGGCGTCGCGGTTAGCGCGCACGTGCTGCTCATCCTGCCAGGCAGCAATAGACGCGTGCTGGATGGGTATCGACATAGCGCAGCCGTGGTAGGTGCGGTAGCGCTTGAAGGGGGTTAGCAGAGCTGCATCGCCTGCCACAAAACCCGAGCGCAGGCCGGGCAAGTTAGAGCGTTTGGAGAGCGAGTGAAATACTACGCAACGCCGATAATCGTTACGGCCCAGTTCGGCGCAGGCTTGTAATAGGCCGGGTGGTGGCGCGGTCTCGTCCAGATAAAGTTCCGAATAGCACTCGTCTGAGGCGATGATGAAATCGTACTCATCGGCCAGTGCAATGAGTTGCTTGAACTCCTCAATGGGCGTGACAGCCCCGGTGGGGTTGCCCGGTGAACAGATAAACACCATCTGCACCTCACGCCACGTAGCGGCAGGCACCGCACTAAAGTCAGGCCGAAAATTGTTCTCAGCGGTGCAGTCTAAGTAGAGCGGTTCACCGCCTGCCAGCAGCGTCGCGCCTTCGTAAATCTGATAAAACGGATTGGGTACCGCAACTTTTGCCGGGCGCGTGCGATCCAGGGCTGCCTGCACAAAGGCAAAAATTGCTTCCCGAGTGCCGTTGACCGGAACGACATGCTGTTCGCTGTCGAGGTCGCGTAGCTGAAAGCGCTGCGTTGCCCAGTTAGCGATGGCTTCACGAAGCGCTGGCAGGCCGTTGGTGGCCGGGTAGCGGGCCATTTCCAATTGGTGCGCTACTAGGGCATCAAGCGCTGCTGGGTAGGGCGCGTGCTGTGGTTCGCCAATGGTCAGCGGTATATGGGCGAGCTCGGTGGGCGGGGTGAGCGTCGCCTTTAGCGCCGCCAGCTTTTCAAACGGGTAGGGATGCAGGGCGTCGAGATCGGCGTTCATGATGTGTCCGTTAGTGGCTGGCTGGCGTAAGGCGACGATTATAGGCAAGCCCCGGTTCAGGCTCAAACCTAACGAGGTTGTGATCTTGCAATGAATGCTTTTAAAGGCGCTCGATAGACGAGATGGAGGGTAGGTTGAAGCGAGGGTCTTTCGCCATGGATGGCGAAAGTAGCGCCCATGGACGGGTTCACAGCGCCCTCGCGGAAACCTACCCTCGGCCCCGAGGCTGGGCAGTTCAATCTCTGTGGCAGCCTCGGGGTGCGGTGAATTACCTTAAACCCCCAACACTTCAATCAAGCGTTCACGCAACTGCTGCTGGCGCTCGGGGTCGGTCAGCGGTTCGCCTGCTTTGGTGGTGATGAAAAAGACGTCTTCTACCCGCTCGCCGAGGGTGGCGATTTTGGCCGCCGAAAGCGAGATATCCTGCTCCATAAAGATACGCCCGACCCGAGCCAGCAGGCCGGGGCGGTCGGGGGCCGTTAGCTCCAGCATGGTGCGCTCATTGGCCGGATCCTGCTCAATCAACACTTCCGTGGGTACCTTGAAATGCTTGAGCTGACGCGGCGTGTGGCGGGTGACGATATCTGGATAGTCGTCCGGGTCATCAAGCTCTTCCACCAGATGCTGGCGCATCTCTTCAATGTGGCCCGGGTCACGGATGGGCTGGCCGTGGCTGTCTAGCACAATAAAAGTGTTCAGCGTCCAGTCGTTATGGGAGGTGGCGATGCGGGCATCATGGATCGAAAGGCCCAACTGCTCCATGGCGGCCGCCGTTGCGGCGAACAGGTCATCCACCGAGCGGGTATGGATAAATACCTTGGTGCCACCTTCGGACATATCCGCCGTCGGCGCACTGATCAGCACCAACGGCAGCGGCGACTGGTTGTGATTGAGAATGCCTTGACTCTGCCAAACGATTTCGCTGGGCGCGTACTGCAGAAAGTAATCCTCCCCTAGCGATTCCCAAAGCTGGTCGATTTGTTGCCGGTTAACGCCAATGGTTTGCAGCAGCGAGCGTGCTTCGGTGCGCGTTTCCCGCACCCAGTCGTCACGGTCGGGCGGATTATTCAAGCCACGGCGCAGGGCGCGCTTGGTCTCGGCATGCAGTTGGCGCAGCAGCGATGCTCGCCAGCCGTTCCACAGGGTCGGGTTAGTCGCGTTGATATCGGCCACGGTGAGCACGTACAGATAGTCCAGGCGGGTTTCATTACGCACCACCAGCGCAAAATCGCGAATCACATCGGGGTCACTAATATCGCGCTTTTGCGCTGTCATTGACATCAGCAGGTGGTGCTCCACCAGCCAGCTGACCAAGTTCGTGTCGTGAGGCGAGACGTGATGCCGCTGGCAGAACTGTTCCACGTCCCGGGCGCCAATTTCCGAGTGGTCGCCGCCACGTCCTTTGCCGATATCGTGAAATAGCCCGGCAATCCACAGTAGATCTAGTTTGGGAAGCTGCTGCATCAGCGCTGCCGCTACTGGGAAGTCGCCTTTCGCTTCCGGTTTACGGAAACCGTGCAGAAACTTGAGCAGCCGCAGCGTGTGGGCATCGACGGTATAGATATGAAACAGGTCGTGCTGCATCAGCCCCACGGCACGGCCAAACTCGGGCAAGTACTTGCCCAAAATGCCGTAGCGGTTCATGCGGCGAAGCTGGCGCGGTACGTTGCCAGGGGCGCGCATAATGGCCATAAACAGCCGCTGGTGGCGCGGGTCTTCCCGGTAGTGGTCGTCAATCTGGTGGCGATGATCGCGGATCAGTCGGATGGTATCGGCGCGGACCCCTTCAATTTCGGGGTGCTTGGCCATCAACAGAAACAGCTCTAGCATCGCTGCCGGTCGCTCGCGGAACAGGTTGCGCGAGCGAACCTGAATATAGCCGCCTTTGGTCTCGAAACGCTCATTCAGCTTGACGGTTTCCAGTGCCTCTTTGCCGCGCAGGATGACTTCGTCAAAGTGCTGCAGCAGCATGTCGTTGAGGCCCGCCAGCGCAGTCACATGGCGGTAGTAGCGCTTCATGAATTGCTCGACAGCCAGGCGTTCGGGCGTGTCGCGGAAGCCGAACATCTCGGCAATCGTGCGCTGATGGTCAAATAGCAGGCGGTCTTCGGCGCGGTCGGTGAGCATATGCAGGGCGTAGCGCACTTGCCATAAAAACGCCTGTCCCTGGCTCAAAATGCGCAGTTCGGCGTCATTCATAAAGCCGTTAGCGACGATGTCGGTGTACTGTTCGGTGCCAAAGTGGCGTTTGGCTACCCAGCCGATCATCTGAATATCGCGCAACCCACCGGGGGAGCTTTTGAGGTTGGGCTCCAGGTGGTATTCGGAGTTGTTGTAGCGGTAGTGACGAGCAATCTGCTCCTGCCACTTGGCCTCAAAGAAGCGGTCGGCGGGCCAAATGTGCTCGGCGCTGAGGCGCTCACGCATCGCCTCACGCAATGCCTCCGGTCCCGCGATCAAACGTGATTCAAGCAGGTTGGTAATCACGGTCACGTCCGCTTCGGCTTCCCGTTCGCAATCGTTGAGCGAGCGCACGCTGTGACCAATCTCCAGGCCAATATCCCACAAAAACGTGATAAAGGCGGTAAGCGGTTCACGATAAGCGGTGTCGTCGTCCTGCTCCAGCAACAGCAGCAGATCAATGTCGGAGTGCGGGTGCAGTTCGCCCCGACCATAACCGCCGACTGCGACCAACGCGATGCCGTCATCGGGCCACTCGTGTTGCGACCAGGCAATGGCCAATAGCTGATCTAGGTACCAGGCGCGACCACGAACGAGATCGCGAATATCCGCTCCGGCGCGAAACTGGTCATCGAAGCGTGCTTGTAGTTCACGCAGCGCGGCCTTGAACGGGGCGACCGGGGAGCGAGAACCTGCAAGCTCGGTGCGAAACAGGTCTAAATCGTAAAGCGAGGTGTCCGGTTCAAACCGGTAGTGGTGAAGAAGCATCAGTTGGTCAAAAAACTGAAGTCTTCGTCGCGACGCGCGGTCAGCACTTCAACACCAGATTCAGTGACCAGCAGCGTGTGTTCCCACTGGGCGGAGAGGCTGCGATCCTTAGTGACGGCGGTCCAGCCATCGCGCAGTACCTTGGTTTTATAGTCACCGACATTAATCATCGGTTCGATGGTGAAGCACATGCCGGCAGCAAGCTTGATATCGGCGTCCGGCGCGTAGCCGTCGTAGTGCAAAAACTGCGGCTCCTCATGGAAATCAGCGCCGATACCGTGTCCGCAGAAGTCGCGCACCACCGAGTAGCCGTGCTCTTCGGCATGCTTTTGAATCACTCGAGCCAGTTCGGAAAGACGTACGCCAGGCTTCACCAGTTCAATGCTCTTATACAGGCACTCCTGGGTGATGCGGCACAGCCGTTCGCCCTGGATAGTCTCGCCCACCACGAACATCACGCTGGAGTCGCCGTGGTAGCCATCCTTGGTCTTGACGGTGATGTCCAGGTTCATGATGTCGCCGTTCTTGAGCTTCTTGGCGTCATCGGGAATGCCATGGCACACCACATGGTTAATAGAGGTGCAGGTTGCCTTGGGAAAACCGTGGTAGTTCAGCGGTGCCGGGGCCGACCCCAGTTCGTTAACGATATAGTCGTGACAAAGACGGTCGATTTCCCCCGTGCTGACCCCTGCCTGGACATGAGGGGTGATCATTTCGATAACGCTAGCCGCTTGGCGCCCGGCTTCGCGCATGTGTTCGATTTCAGAAGGCGTCTTGATAGGAACGTTCATGAATACTCGATATGGATTCAGAATGGAAAAATTGAATGGCGCAATTTAAGACCGTCAAACGGGGTGCGACTTCATCTTGGCAATGATCTATGGTATAAAGCCGCGCGCTTTCCTGCAATCGTGATTCCAAGCTTCTTAGCTGGGAAAGGCGGCAGTAGGGTAGGGCGATGAATCCGCAGCATGCTCATTAAAGAGCAACTGCTTGTTTGATCACTAAAAACATCAAGCCTTAAAAACACACATGCACCGGCACATGGTCCCGGGTGCCGCTGGCAGCGTTTAACGCGGTCAACGGTCGGATCCATGGGGTGCGTGGAGGCCTAACCCGAGTTTGAGGAGTTTTACCATGTCTCACGTTAATATGCGTGACCTGCTGAAAGCAGGCGCTCACTTTGGTCACCAGACCAAGTACTGGAACCCGAAGATGAGCAAGTTTATCTTCGGCGCGCGCAACAAGATTCACATCATCAACCTTGAGCACACTCTTCCTGCGCTGAATGAAGCGATCGATGTGGTCGAGAAGATGGCGGCATCCAACAACAAAATTTTGTTTGTTGGCACCAAGCGCAGCGCTAGCAAGGTAATTAAAGAAGAAGCGAACCGTGCCGGTCAGCACTTCGTCAACCATCGCTGGTTGGGCGGCATGTTGACTAACTTCAAGACCATCCGTCAGTCGATTAAGCGTCTGCGCGATCTTGAAACCATGCGCGAAGACGGCACGTTCGAGAAACTGACCAAGAAAGAAGTCCTGGTAGCAACTCGCGAGCAAGAAAAGCTTGAGCGTTCTATCGGCGGTATCAAGAACATGGGCGGCCTGCCGGACGCACTGTTCGTTATCGACGTTGACCACGAGCGCATCGCGATCAACGAAGCCAACAAACTGGGTATCCCGGTTATCGGCGTGGTGGATACTAACTCCAACCCCGATGGCGTTGATTACGTAATCCCAGGCAACGATGACTCCATCCGCGCTATCCAGATCTACGTTAAAGCGATTGCGGATGCGTGTGGTCGTGCCAAAGAAGGCAACGCACAAGAGTTTGTTGAAGTGACCGAAGAGGCCGCTGCAGCTGAAGACAACACTGCCGCCGAGTAATCGCAGCAGTGGGTGCGGTAAGCAGGTGTGCCGCATCAAGATAAAAGGGGGCTATGCCCCCTTTTTCCCGCGACAGATGAACTGTCTGAGCGGACGAATTTGCCGGCACTCATTACCGGCCCCGCAATTCAGAGAGACATAGGGCAGTGTGATATATGATGGTCATTTATCATGCCTATACTCTGTGTTGCGTTTAACTCTCATAGAACCATTTCAGAGGTGAATTCTCATGGCAGCTATCAGCGCCTCTCAGGTCAAGGAACTTCGCGAACGTACCGGTCTCGGCATGATGGAGTGTAAAAAAGCACTCACCGAAACCGACGGTGATATCGAAGTTGCGATTGAAAACCTGCGCAAAAGCTCAGGCCTAAAAGCGGCTAAGAAAGCCGACCGCATCGCCGCCGAAGGTGTTGTGGTAACGCGTGTAGCGGAAGATGGTAGCTACGGCGTAATGGTCGAAATCAACTCCGAGACTGACTTTGTTGCTCGTGATGACAATTTCATCGCGTTTGCCGACAAGATCGCCGGTGCTTTCTTTACTGCGAAAAGCGAAGATGTTGCAGCCGTCATGGCGGGCGAGCTTGAAACAGCACGCGAGCAGTTGGTTCAGAAAATCGGTGAAAACATTGGCGTGCGTCGTGCCGTCGTTGTTAACGCTGCTGACGGTGGCTTAGTGGGTGAATACGTCCACGGTGGCCGCATTGGCGTTCTAACCGTGCTGACTGGTGGCACTTCGCAAGTCGCTAAAGACGTTGCGATGCACGTAGCTGCGATCAATCCTGCGGTTGCCCATCCTGCCGACATGCCCCAAGAGCAGCTGGATCAGGAAAAAGCGATTATTCTGGCGCAGCCGGATATGGCCGGTAAACCGGAGCAGATCGCTGAGAAAATGGTCCAGGGTCGCTTGAAAAAGTACCTGGCGGAAAACAGCCTAACCGAACAGCCGTTTGTTAAAGACCCGAACCAAACCGTTGCTGAGTTCGTCAAAGCGGCAGGCGGCGAAGTGGTTGGCTTTACGCGCTTTGAAGTTGGCGAAGGCATCGAGAAAGAAGAAGTCGACTTTGCTAAAGAAGTTATGGAACAGGCTGGCCGTCGCTGAGGTCAGAGGTTTCAGAAAGAAGATGGCGTGCGCGCGAGCGCACGCCTTCGCGTATCCGGCCTCTGTATAATTGATGCTAGTATGACCGGCTCTTTTTTATCGGTTTTATACGTTATCAGTTTTATACATAGGGGCTGCACCGCCTGCCTGTGTTCAGGTCTGCCTCAGGAGAGATGCCATGTCACGTGATGTTCAAGAGCCTACCCCCCACGTAGCACCCAGCAAAGGCACTGCTGAGAGTTCGAAGTCAAAATACAAACGTATTTTGCTCAAGCTTTCTGGCGAAGCGTTGATGGGTGAACACGATTTTGGGATTGACCCCAAGGTGCTTGACCGCATGGCGCTGGAAATAGGTCAGCTAGTCGGCATTGGGGTGCAAGTCGGTATCGTGATTGGCGGTGGTAACTTGTTCCGCGGCGCGGCGCTCAATGAAGCCGGTATGGATCGCGTCACGGGTGACCACATGGGCATGTTAGCCACCGTGATGAACGCGTTGGCTATGCGCGACGCCTTAGAGCGCTCTAATATCCGTTCGCGGGTGATGTCTGCTATCCCGATGAGCGGTGTGGTAGAGCATTATGACCGCCGAACCGCTATTCGTTATTTAACCTCCGGGGACGTAGTGCTGTTCTCTGCAGGGACGGGTAATCCCTTCTTCACCACCGATTCGGCTGCTTGCTTACGCGGCATTGAAGTGGACGCAGATGTGGTCATTAAAGCGACCAAAGTGGATGGCGTCTACAATAAAGACCCGGTAAAACACCCAGATGCTGTGAAGTATGACCAGCTCTCTTACGATGACGCCTTGGATCAAAAGTTGGGCGTGATGGATTTGACCGCAATCTGCCTGGTACGTGACCATAATATGCCGGTGCGGGTATTTGATATGAATAAGCCTGGTGCTCTACTGAATATGGTTGTAGGGGGCAAGGAAGGCACGCTGATATACAGAGGTTAATGACGTGATTAACGATATTAAGAAAGATGCCGAATCGCGCATGAAAAAAAGCGTTGAGGCGCTGAATAGTAACTTCAACAAGATTCGTACCGGCCGTGCTCACCCGAGTATTTTAGACGCCGTTACGGTGGAGTATTACGGCAGCCAGGTGCCGCTTAGCCAAGTGGCGTCGGTTAACGTTGAAGATGCTCGCACGCTGAGTATTGTGCCGTGGGAGCAGGGCATGGTGCCGAAAATTGAAAAGGCCATCATGACCTCTGACCTTGGCTTGAACCCGGCCAGCGCCGGTACGGTGATTCGGGTGCCGATGCCGATGCTAACCGAAGAAACCCGCAAAGGTTACATTAAGCAAGCACGTAGCGAAGCCGAAAATGCTCGCGTTGCGGTGCGCAATGTACGTCGTGATGCCAACGGTGATTTTAAGTCGTTATTGAAAGATAAAGACATTACCGAAGATGATCAGCGTGAAGGCGAAGACGCCATCCAAAAGCTGACCGACAAATATATCGCTGAGATCGATAAAGCGCTGACTGCAAAAGAGCAGGATTTGATGCAGGTATAAACCTGTGTTTTATGCAGCCACGGGCAGCTTATGCTGCCCGTTTTGCCACACTCTGGCTGGTTTTTTTATGACTGATCTTTGGTGCGAGAAACCATGACGTCACCGCAGTTTCCTGAAGAACAGCAGGACGAGACCGGTGCACTTTCTCAGGCCGGGGAGGCGCCGCCGGCACACGTTGCTATCATTATGGATGGCAATAATCGCTGGGCGCGCGCGCGTGGGCTTTCAGGCGTACGTGGGCACCGCGCGGGGGTAGAAACGGTGCGTGCAGTGATACAGCGGGCCGCCGAGCGCGAGGTGAAAACGCTGAGTCTGTTTGCCTTCTCCAGCGAAAACTGGAAGCGCCCCGCCGCAGAAGTTAATGCCTTGATGGAGCTGTTTTTGATGGCGCTCAAGCGTGAAGTCAAAAAGCTCAACGAGCGCAATGTTCGCCTCTCGATTATTGGTGAACAGCGTGGTTTCTCCCATGCGATACAAAAGCATATTCAGCGTGCTGAAGTGTTAACTGCGCATAACACGGGCATGCATTTGGTGATTGCGGCTAACTATGGTGGTCAGTGGGATATCGCCCGGGCGGCGCGCAGCTTAGCCGAACAGGTGGCCGCAGGGGAGTTGGACCCCGCCGCCATTGATGAAACCCGCTTCGATAAAGCGATAGGGGGTGATGATGTGCCGCCGGTGGATCTGTGTATTCGTACCAGCGGCGAGCAGCGGTTATCCAACTATATGCTGTGGCAGTTGGCCTATGCCGAACTGCACTTTTCCCCGCTGCTATGGCCCGATTTCGGCGCAGAGGCGTTTGATGCCGCATTAAATGACTTTTGTCAGCGTCGCCGCCGCTTTGGTATGACGGACGAACAAATAGAGGCGCAAGGTGCTTAAACAGCGGATTATCACCGCAGCCTGGTTAGCACCCTTGGTGCTGGTTGGCCTGTTTGGATTAGACGGCGGCGCTTATGCGTTGTTCAC
The DNA here is from genome assembly GCF_037070225.1 of Vreelandella indica. Classification (NCBI taxonomy): domain Bacteria; kingdom Pseudomonadati; phylum Pseudomonadota; class Gammaproteobacteria; order Oceanospirillales; family Halomonadaceae; genus Vreelandella; species Vreelandella indica. Next base: position 72,809 of record NZ_JBANSO010000007.1, on the reverse strand, counting down.
AGCGCTTATTGTGCTACTCGGTACCTGGGAATGGGCCAACCTGGCGGGCGTTACACGCACGGCTCAGCGCGCTCTGTTAGTGGCCGCAATGGCGGGGTTGATGCTGGTCATGTGGCTGACGGGGGAGGCCACGTCGATATGGCCGCTTTGGCTGGCCGCTGCAGGCTGGCTACTGAATCTCTACTGGGTAACCCGCTACCCCGCTTTAGGCCAGCAGTGGCAAACCACCGTACGGCGTTTGGCGATGGGCCTGTGGGTACTGTTGCCCTGCTGGGTGGGCTTTAACATTCTGCGCGAGAGCGGCAGTGTTTGGCTGCTGTTTGTACTGCTGTTGGTCTGGTGTGCGGATATTGGCGCCTATTTTGTAGGGCGCCACTGGGGCAGGCGTAAACTGGCCCCTCATGTGAGCCCTGGAAAATCATGGGAAGGCGTGTTGGGCGGGTTGGCAGCAACCGCTATTCTGGCGTTTCTCTTTGCGCTCGGGCTATCACTGAATATGGTCGGTAGCCTCACCCTCATCTTGGTGACCGCGGTGGTGACGTTGACGTCTGTGCTGGGTGATCTGCTGGAAAGCATGCTCAAGCGCCACCGTAATATTAAAGATTCCAGTCAATTGCTACCCGGTCACGGCGGGGTGTTGGATCGAATTGACAGCCTGACAGCGGCGATCCCACTGTTTGCACTGTTCTATATCGAAGTGCTTGTTCGGGTGCAGCCCTTATGAGTCAGCAATCGCATCAAGCGTCTTTGCAACGTATAACGGTACTTGGGTCGACAGGCTCCATCGGTACCAGCACGCTGGATGTGATAGGCCGTCATCCCGACCGCTATGTCGTTCATGCCCTGACTGCGCACACCTCCAAAGAGGCCCTGCTCGCCCAGTGTTTAACGTATCGGCCAGCCGTCGCCGTGCTGGATGGCGAAGTCGATGCCGCTTGGCTGCGCCAAGAGCTCAAGCGTGTTGGCCAACCAACCGAGGTAAACGCTGGGCCTGAAGCGCTTTGTAATGTCGCCCGGGATGCTGACGTTGACTGTGTAATGGCGGCTATCGTAGGTGCTGCAGGATTGCTGCCCGCACTAGCCGCTGCCGAAGCGGGCAAACGCGTGCTGCTGGCCAATAAAGAAGCGCTAGTAATGAGCGGCGCACTATTTATGGACGCTGTTTCGCGTTCGGGGGCAACACTATTACCAATTGATTCCGAACATAATGCCATTTACCAGTGTCTACCTGCGGAGCATCGCGGCGGCTTGGCGCGCCACGGCATTAGTCAACTGATGCTAACGGCCTCTGGGGGGCCGTTTCGTACCTGGAGCCAGGCTGATATTAATAACGTGACGCCTGAGCAAGCTTGCGCTCATCCTAACTGGTCAATGGGCCGTAAGATTTCGGTGGATAGCGCCACGCTGATGAATAAAGGGCTGGAGCTTATTGAAGCCTGTTGGCTATTTGATGCAACCCCTGAGCAGATCCAGGTGGTGGTGCACCCACAAAGCGTGATTCACTCCATGGCGGCGTATCAGGATGGTTCGGTGATTGCCCAATTAGGTAATCCAGATATGCGCACGCCGATCGCCTACGGGCTTGCGTGGCCTGAGCGTATTGACGCCGGAGTCGAAACACTGGATCTTTTTCAGGTGGCAAGGCTCGATTTTGAAGCACCTGATGAAACGCGCTTTCCCTGTTTGGGGCTTGCACGTGACGCCATGCAGCAGGGTGGTATGGCGCCTGTCGTATTAAACGCTGCTAATGAAGTCGCGGTCGACGCCTTTCTGCAGCGTCGGCTCGGTTTTATGGCGATTGGGCAACTAGTGGCTGACGTCCTATCGCGGCCCATTCATGGCCATGTAGACAGCCTTGAAAGCGTATTAGCCACCGATCAGTGGGCGCGACAGCAAGCGCAAGAGTTGGTGGCAAGGTGGTCCGCTTAAGCATTTGCTGAGCTGGGCATTGTAGAGTGGGGCGTTAAAGGAGTCCAGTGTGGGCCTGATACAGAATATTTTAGCGGTTATTGTGGTGCTGGGCCTGTTAGTCACCTTTCATGAGTTCGGCCACTTTTGGGTGGCGCGTCGCTGCGGGGTTAAGGTGCTGCGTTTTTCAGTCGGCTTTGGCAAGCCGTTATGGTCACGGGTTGACCGTCAGGGCACTGAATATGCGATTGCCGCGATTCCTCTCGGCGGCTATGTCAAAATGCTTGATGAGCGCGAAGCGCCGGTGCCGGACGATCAGCTCGACCAAGCGTTTAATCGCAAGACAGTGTGGCAGCGCATTGCTATTGTAGCGGCAGGCCCGATCGCTAATTTTCTCCTCGCTATCGTCGCTTACTGGGCGCTGTTTGTCGCGGGTACCACGGTGGTTTCGCCGATGGTGGGGAGCGTTGCACCTGATTCACCTGCCGAAGAGGCAGGGCTTGTGCAGGGTGATGAAATTATCGCCATTCAAGGCGATGAGATGCGCTCTTGGGAAGATGTTAACCTAAAGCTGGTGTCGATTATTGGCTTCAGTGGCGATTTAGCTATCGCCGTGCGGCCTGAAAATTCGTCAGGTGCGCAGCGCTATACCCTGCCAGTCACTGATTACTTGGTTCGTCAGGATCCGCCACAGCCACTACAAACGCTCGGTATAACGCCTTGGCAGCCTGAGTTTCCGGCTATTTTGGGTCAAGTGGTGAGTGGTGAGGCCGCTGAGCAGGCGGGCCTGGTGGCGGGCGACACAATGGTGGCGATTAACGGTGAACCAGTCGATGATTGGATGCATTTCGTTAATATCGTCCGGGGTAGTCCTGGTGAAACGCTGCAACTTACCTACGAGCGAGACGGCGAGCAATCAACCGTTGGCCTCACTCCCGGGCGTAACAACTTGGATACAGGGGTTGAGATTGGCTATATCGGTGCTGGAGCTCAGCAGGTTGAGTGGCCGGCAGAGTTTCAGCGTGAAATACGTTATGGGCCCATCGAAGCGTTAGGCCAAGCGCTTTCACGCACCGGTGAGATGACACTACTCACCGTCGACGCTATACGAAAAATGTTGGTCGGGCTTATTTCGCCTTCTAATTTATCGGGGCCGATTACCATCGCGCAGGTGTCTGGCGATTCGGCACGTGCTGGGATGGAAGCGTTTGTCGGCTTTCTAGCGTATCTTTCTATCAGCCTTGGGGTGCTTAACCTATTACCTATCCCCGTGCTCGATGGTGGCCACTTGCTTTATTATTTTATGGAGGTCGTACGTGGACGGCCAGTATCTGAAAAAACTCAAGCCGTAGGATTGCGCATTGGGCTTGCCATGGTCGGTACCCTAATGTTGATGGCCCTCTATTTTGATCTGATGCGCCTGTGGTAATGACGCGTGTAGCGCGCAAGATGCCTTGTCATCTGCCTGCACAAATGTATATGGTGCCTTTCTGGAATGATCGGCAGACCAACGCGAGCGAATTGACTGCATGAAAATCAAGACCCTTGGAATGGCGGCACTCTTGCTGGCAGGCGCCAGCGGCGCCCAAGCACAATCCTTTGATGTTTCAGACATTCGAGTGGAAGGACTACAGCGGGTGTCCGCCGCCTCGGTCTTCAATGCATTTCCGGTGAGTGCCAATGAGCGCGTCAGCGAGCAGCAATTAGCCGCGGCAGCACGTGACCTATTTGAAACGGGGCTGTTTGACGACGTTGCGTTGGCACGCGAAGGAGATGTGCTGGTTATTCAGGTCGTCGAGCGGCCAACCATCGCGCGCTTGAACATCGAAGGCAACGACCAGATTTCGGACGAAGACCTGCGCAACGGCCTGCGTGAGTCGGGCCTGTCGGAAGGTCAGGTACTGCAACTCTCTACCCTTGACGAGATTGAGCGCGAGCTTGAGGGCGTGTATCAGGCTCAGGGTCGCTACAGCGCTGGCATTAATGTTGAGGTGGAAGAGATTGATGAGGGCCGGGTCCAGGTCAGCATCGATATCAATGAAGGTGAAGTCGCCAAGATCCGCCAGATCAATATCGTCGGTAACCAGGATTTCGACGATGAAACCCTGCGTGAAGTGTTCGAGCTAAACGACCGCCCTGGCCGTATCTTCGGCTGGTTCTCGAAAGATGAGTACTCCCGAGAAGCGCTCTCTGGTGATATCGAACGCCTACGCTCGTTCTATCTTGACCGTGGCTACGTCAACTTTGATGTTACTTCTACGCAAGTCTCTATCGGCCCTGAAAAGTCAGAAATCTTTATCACCCTGAATATTGATGAAGGCAACCAGTATCGCGTGGGCGATATTCGTTTCGCTGGCGACCTTCAAATCAGCGAGAACGAAGCTCGTAATCTGCTGGAAATCAGCAGTGGTGATATTTTCTCTCGCGGAGAGGTGAACGCCTCCACAGAAGCATTGCGCCAGCGTTTAGGCGCCGAGGGCTTTGCCTTTGCCGATGTACAGGGTGTCCCTGAAATGGCCGATGACGGTGAAACCGTCGATTTGGTCATTGCCGTTAATCCCGGCCAGCGGGCCTATGTTCGCCGCATCGAGTTCTACGGCAATACCACGACACAGGATGAAGTACTGCGTCGGGAAATGATTCAGCTGGAGGGGGCGCCTGCCTCCACGGAGTCCATTACCCAGTCGCGTCAACGTCTAGAGCGCCTTGGTTTCTTCAGCCAGGTGGAAGTCGACACTCAGCCCGTACCGGGGCAGCCCGACCTGCTGGATGTCACCTACAACGTGGAAGAGCAGCCTTCCGGCTCCATCTCGGCCAGTGTCGGTTTCTCGCAAAGTGCCGGCGTTATTTATGGCGTTGGTTTGTCACAAAATAACTTCTTAGGCACGGGTAATCGCGTCAACGTAGGCGCTCAGCGCAGCGACACTTTTACTAGCGTGAACTTTGGCTTCACCGACCCTTACTGGACGCTGGATGGCATATCGCGCGGTTATAATCTGTTCTATCGCGAAACCGACTATGCCAATTCTGATATATCGACATTCTCAACCGATGCTTACGGTGCTGGTATCAACTTTGGTTATCCCGTCAGTGAGCTGTCGCGGCTTAACTTTGGGGCCAGCGTTGAAGACCTAACGGTGAAAACCTACTTCGACACGGCCTCAGAAATTCGTCGCTACGTGGAAGATCAGGGCGAAGATGCGCAAAGCCTGAAGCTGACCGCCAGCTGGACACGCAATAATCTTAACCGCGGTATTATGCCTACCGATGGCAGCTATCAGCGCCTGTCGCTGGAAACCGGCGTGCCGGGCAGTGATTCGGAGTACTACAAGCTGCGCGCGCGCGCTCAACAGCTGTTTCCGATTAATAATGATGAAACCTGGGCGTTCAAATTTACCGGCAATGTCGGCTATGCCGATACGCTGGGCGGCAACGAACCCTTCCCCTTCTATGAAAACTTTTACGCAGGCGGCCTTGGCTCAGTGCGTGGTTTCACCTCGAATACGCTTGGTCAGCGCACAACACCGGCAACCGAAGGCGGTCGTGATCGCACCCTAGGGGGTAATGTTTCCATCGAAGGCAGTGCCGAAGTCCTCTTCCCGATGCCGTTCGTCGAGAACCAGCGCTCGGTACAGCCTACGCTGTTCCTGGATGCGGGGAATACCTTCCTGAGCTCCTGCTACGATGTGCTTGAGGAAGATGCTGGCCGGCAGCAGTGTAACTCTGGGGTAGATTTAGGTGATTTGCGCTACAGCGCCGGTATCGGTCTATCCTGGTTGACGCCGGTCGGCCCGTTGACCTTTAGCGTTGCCGAACCACTGAACGATGAAAGCGGTGACGATACTCAGTTCTTCCAGTTCTCATTAGGGCAAACGTTCTAAGAGGCAATTGTTCAAAAGAGCCGTCGTTCTAATATTGCTAGACCGCGTGCCATGGCGGTACGCGCTAGCGTGACCTAAGGAGATAACAAGATGCGTAGACTAACAGCGGTGGTATGCCTGTTGGGCGCGATGATCTTGCCCGCTCACGCTGCAGAAGTCGCGGTGTTGGATTGGCGAGCAGCGCTGATGAATACCCAATCTGCACAGGCATCAATGAGCAGCCTGGAAGGGCAGATTGGCAATCAACAGCGCGAAGCGCAGAACCTGGGTAATGAGTTACAGCAGCTGCAAGAGCGTTTGCAGAACGAAGGCGAAACCATGGCGCAGTCCCAGCGTGAATCACTGATTAGCGAGCTACAGCAAAAGGGCAGCCGCTTTGAACAGCTGCGCCAGGAAGTCATGCAGGCCCAGCAACGCTCTGAACAGCAGTTTTTAGAAGGTGCTGAACCGAAGCTGGAGCAGGCGGTTGCGCAGGTGCTCGAGCGCCACGGTATTGATGTGCTGGTCGAGCCTCAGGGCGTACTGCACTCAGGGGTTGACCTACCTAACGTGACCAACGAAGTCACCCAGATTTTTGATACCTTGAACTAATTTTAAACGATAATTGATGTGGCCTAGCCACACCAACGCTTCTCTGGGCTCCCATGACGCACGCTTCTCATCACCTTACCCTCGCAGACATTGCGCGCCAATTGGGCATCGCCGTTAGCGGTAATGCCCAGCAGCCGATACGCGGCTTGGCGACGCTAAAAGAGGCCCAGCCGGACCAAGTGGCCTTTCTAGCCAATCGCGCCTATTTGAAAGATTTGGCGACGACGAAAGCGGCGGCGGTGCTTCTGCACCCTGAGCATGGCAAACACTGCCCTGTACCGCGTCTTGAGATTGATAACCCTTATTTGGGTTACGCCAAACTATCGCAGTTGTTTGATCCCTTACCCGCTCGCGACATTATGGGGGTACATCCCACGGCAGTAGTGGCGGAAGACGCTCAGTTAGGTGCCGATGTCTCCATTCAAGCCCATGCTGTGATTGAAGCAGGTGTGGTACTGGGTGATCGCGTGGTGATCGGGGCTGGCAGCGTGGTAGGCGCTGACAGCATTATCGGCGAAGAAACGCGCTTGCACGCCAATGTCACGCTTTGCCATGGTGTGGTGGTGGGTAAACGCGGCATCTTACAAAGCGGTTGTGTCATCGGTGGCGACGGGTTTGGTTTTGCCCACGATGGCGCAGGCTGGCATAAGATTGCCCAGTTGGGTGGCGTTGTCCTGGGAAATGACGTTGAGGTTGGCAGTTGTTCGAGCATCGACCGTGGTGCGCTGGGTGATACGGTGATTGGCAATGACGTCAAAATCGATAGTCAGGTGCAAATTGCTCATAACGTGACCATTGGTGATCATAGTGCCTTAGCTGGCTGTGTGGGAATCGCGGGCTCTACCAAGGTAGGTAAACACTGTATGCTAGGGGGTGGCGTGGGTCTCTCAGGGCACCTGACCATCTGCGATGGTGTTCAAGTGACGGGGATGAGTTTAGTCACGAACTCAATCCATGAACCAGGGGTCTACTCCTCTGGTACCGGCGCCATGGCCAACACCCAATGGCGTAAAAACGCAGTTCGATTTAAACAGCTTGATGACATCGCTAAACGTCTAGCGAGGCTGGAAAAAAAACAGCGCAATGAGTAAGCGCTTTGGGTCGTCGCTGTGCGTTTTACCACTGCTGGCTTGAGGCTAAGTAGCAGTGGGGTATAATTCTCAGCCTTTTAATCAGCAGGCGTGCTGATATTTGCCTGAAGCTCTTCATGAGTTCCAGGTTTTTTGTCATTTTAGAGGTCGCTACGATGGTTATGGATATTAATGAAATTCGCGAGTACTTGCCCCACCGTTACCCCTTTTTGTTGGTGGATCGAGTAACGCAATTAACCACCGGCGAATCCATCGTTGCGTACAAAAACGTCAGCATTAATGAACCGTTCTTCAACGGCCATTTCCCCCATCACCCGATTATGCCCGGTGTATTAGTGCTCGAAGCCCTTGCTCAGGTATGTGGCATTCTCGGTTTTAAAACGGTTAATAAACTGCCTGCTGATGGTTACGTTTATTATCTGGTAGGCAGTGATAACGTGCGCTTTAAGCGTCCTGTCATGCCGGGTGACAAGCTCACGCTCGAAGCTGACGTTATCAAAGGCAAGCGGGGTATTTGGAAGTTCGCATGCCGAGCCACGGTGGATGGCGAATTGGCTTGCGAAGCAGAAATTATTTGTGCCGAGAGGAAGGTGGCTTGATACATCCTACTGCACTTGTCGACCCGACGGCGCGTCTTGCTGACGATGTTGAGGTAGGCCCTTTTAGCATCATCGGGCCAGACGTCACTATCGGCGCTGGCTCGGTGATTGGCCCGCATGTGGTGGTGAAAGGCCCCACCACGTTAGGCGAGCGTACGCGTATTTTTCAGTTTGCCTCGGTAGGCGAAGACTGCCAGGACAAGAAATACGCAGGCGAGCCGACGCGGTTAGTCATGGGCGATGATAATGTGATTCGTGAAGGCGCCACGATCCATCGTGGTACCGTTCAGGATCGCAGCGAAACGACTATTGGTTCGCGCAATTTGTTGATGGCCTACGTGCATGTCGGGCATGACTGCGTGATCGGTAACGACTGCATTTTGGCCAACCAGGTCACCTTGGCGGGTCATGTCACCGTTGGCGATCATGTCATTTTGGGTGGTTTGGCGGCAGTGCACCAGTTCTGCCACTTTGGCGATCACGCCATGGCCGGTGGCGGTTCGATCATCACCAAAGACACGCCCGCGTACATTATGATTAATGGCAATCCTGCAGAAGCACGTGGTCTCAATCTGGTGGGCTTGAAACGGCGTGGCTTTAGCCGCGAAGCGATTAGTGCATTAACCTCCGCGTATAAAATGGTCTATCGTCAGGGGCTGACGACAGAGCAGGCGCTAGTTGAAATGCGCAGCCGCTTTGAACTGCCTGAAGTCGAGCATTTTGCCGCCTCTATTGAGCGTTCGACCCGCGGCATTACCCGCTAACCCATGCTACATCGTCTGTGATCTTGCAATGATGACCCTGCACCGCGTCTACCTCGTGGCCGGAGAGCTCTCCGGCGATATTCTTGGCGCTGGGCTGATGCGTGAACTCAAAGCACGTCATCCAGATGTCGAGTTTCGCGGTATTGGTGGGCCGCGCATGCAGGCAGAAGGCATGGAGAGCCGCTTTCCTTTAGAGACCCTCGCGGTAATGGGGCTGGTTGAAGTGCTCAAGCACCTCCCAGAACTGATCCGTGTGCGTCGAACCCTGAAAGCCGAAGCCTTGGCCTGGCAGCCAGATATCATGCTCGGTATCGATGCCCCTGATTTCAATTTAGGCCTGGAGCGCCAGCTCCGTGAAGCGGGCATGACGACCGCCCACTACGTGAGCCCTTCCGTATGGGCGTGGCGACAGGGGCGGGTAAAAGGTATTGCCAAGTCGGTAGACGGCATGCTGACACTGCTGCCTTTTGAAGCCGCCTTCTATCGCGAACACCGTGTCCCCGTCGCCTTTGTGGGTCACCCTCTGGCCGACGAAATGCCGCTGGAAAATGACCGTGTTGCCACCCGCCAAGCGCTGGAGCTGGCGCCTGATAGCCAGGTGTTGGCGCTGTTGCCAGGCTCTCGGGCCAATGAAATTCGGTTTTTGGGCGATACCTTTCTTGCCGCCGCCGAACTGCTCTGCCAGCGCCACCCAGCGCTGCGCGTGGTGGTTCCTGCCGCGACGGTGGATCGTCATCGTGAAATTAGCGAATTGTTGACGCACTACCCATTGCTGGCTCAGCGCGTCACGCTGCTCAATGGACAAGCCCGTGAAGCGATGGTAGCCAGCGATATCGTGCTGCTGGCCTCGGGTACCGCCGCGTTGGAAGCCATGTTGTGCCATCGCAGCATGCTGGTGGCCTACAAGATGGCACCAATGACGCATTGGCTAGCCAAGCGAATGGTGAAAACTCAGTGGGTGTCGCTGCCCAATCTGATCGCTCAGGAGACGCTGGTGCCGGAACTGATTCAAGAGGCCGCCTCACCCGATGCGATTGCCGACCAGCTCAGTGCCATGCTGTCAGATGAGGCAAGCCGCCATGCGTTGGAAGCACGTTTTGCCGAGATGCACGCTACGCTACAGCGCAACGCCAGTCGGCGCGCCGCCGAGGCGATCAGCCAGCTAGTAGCAGGTCAGCCACTGGAGACTGTTGATGGCCATTGAGCATTGGTTAATTGAGCACAAGGATTTTCAACCGCTAGAAATTACCTACAGTGGTGAGCGTCTGGCAGGAGTGGATGAGGTAGGACGTGGGCCGCTGATCGGCAGCGTGGTAGCCGCCGCGGTAATTCTTGATCCTGCTAATCCGATTGAAGGTCTCAGCGACTCCAAAAAGCTCACTGCGCGCAAGCGTGAAGCGTTCGACAGTCAGATTCGCGAGCGAGCGTTAGCCTTTGCTGTGGCAGAAGCCAGCGCCGCCGAAGTGGATGAGCTGAATATTTACCACGCCACCCACTTGGCCATGCGTCGAGCCATTGATGCACTGGCACCGGCGGCGGAATATCTACTTGTCGATGGCAATAAATTACCTGGCCATCTGCTGCCTGGGCAGGCCGTGGTGAAGGGCGATGCGCGCCACGCGGCCATCGCCGCCGCCTCGATTCTGGCCAAGGTTGCCCGGGATGCCCAAATGGTTGCCTTGGATGAGTGCTATCCTGAGTATGGTTTTGCGCGCCATAAAGGCTACCCGACCAAAGAGCACCTGACGGCGCTTGCAGCTCACGGGGCACTGGCCGAACATCGTCGTAGTTTTGCGCCGGTGCAGCGTCAGTTGGCGCTGCTTTAACGTATTTCTTCTTCATCTAGCGTATTTCTGAGAGTCTCATGACGGTCCCGTTCGTTCATTTACGTTTGCACAGTGAATACTCCCTGGTCGACGGCTTGGTTAAACTCAAATCGCTGGTCAGCACTACTGCTGAGCGGTCGATGCCAGCGCTGGCGCTGACGGATGAAACTAACCTGTTTGGTTTGGTTAAATTCTACAAAGCCGCCCAGGGGGCGGGGTTGAAGCCGATCATCGGCAGCGATTTATGGCTGCAAAACCCTCATGACGAGTCTCACCCCTATCGGCTAACGCTGCTGGCCATAAATGACGTTGGCTATCGCAACCTTACCGAGCTGATCTCTAAAGGCTGGACCTATGGCCAGCGCCAGGGGCGGGCCATTCTCGATAAGCAGTGGGTATTAGAGCAGAGCGAAGGGCTGATAGCGCTTTCCGGTGCGCGTGAGGGTGAGATTGGCCGGCACCTGCTCTCTGATCATGAGCCTGAAGCGCGTCAGCTGCTCGAAGAGTGGCAGGCTGCGTTTCCCGAACGTTTTTATTTAGAGCTAGTGCGCACTGGGCGCCCATTGGAAGAGGCCTGCGTTCACGCCAGCGTCAAGCTGGCCATTGAGACAGGCACACCGGTGGTGGCGACCAACGACGTTCGCTTTTTAGAGCGCGACGATTACTGGGCCCACGAAACCCGCGTCGCCATCGGCGAAGGTAAAGCGCTGGATGACCCACGCCGTGAACGCCGCTACACCGAAGAGCAGTACCTAAAAAGCCCCGACGAGATGGCGGCGCTGTTTGCGGATATTCCCGAAGCGCTGGAAAACAGCGTCATGATCGCAGAACGCTGCAGCGTGAACGTGCGTCTGGGCGAGATTTTCCTACCTGAATTCGAAATTCCTGAGGGCATGACCCAGGATGAGTTCTTCCGCAAGGTCTCTCACGATGGCCTGACGGATCGACTCGATTTTCTCTTCCCTGCTGAACGCTATCCCCGCGACAGCGATGAATACAAGGCGATCGACCAGCGATACCGCGATCGGCTGGAGTTTGAGCTTAACGTTATTATCCAGATGGGTTTTCCTGGCTACTTCTTGATCGTAATGGACTTTATCCAGTGGGCAAAAGATAACAGCGTTCCTGTAGGCCCTGGACGCGGCTCAGGTGCTGGCTCGCTGGTGGCTTATGCGCAAAAGATCACCGACCTTGACCCGATCGGCTATGACCTTCTCTTCGAGCGCTTCCTGAACCCGGAACGTGTCTCCATGCCCGACTTTGACGTCGATTTCTGTATGGAGAAACGCGATAAGGTAATTGAGTACGTGGCCGAGCGTTACGGACGCAATGCGGTATCTCAGATCGTGACGTTTGGCACCATGGCCGCCAAGGCCGTGGTGCGTGATGTTGCACGCGCTCAGGGGCGGCCCTACTCGCTGGGGGATAAGCTCTCCAAGCTGATCCCCTTTGAAGTGGGCATGACCCTGGCCAAAGCCATCGAGCAGGAACCCGCGCTCAAAGAGTTTATCGGTAACGACGAAGAAGCTGAGGAAATCTGGGAGATGGCCCTAAAGCTCGAGGGCACCACCCGGGGGACCGGTAAGCACGCCGGGGGCGTGGTCATTGCGCCGACCAAACTGACGGACTTCTCTCCGCTGTTATGCGACGAGGACGGTTCAGGCTTGGTGGTGCAATTCGACAAAAACGATATCGAAGAGGCGGGGCTGGTTAAGTTTGACTTCCTGGGCCTACGCACGCTGACGATTATCGACTGGGCGCTGGAGATGGTCGATAAGGTGCGCAGCGTCAATGACCAGGGGCCGCTCAATATCGACAGCATCCCGCTGGACGACGCGCCGACCTTTGAGATGCTCAAACGCGCTGAAACCACCGCGGTGTTTCAGCTCGAATCCCGTGGCATGAAAGAGTTAATCAAGCGCCTGCTGCCTGACTCGCTAGACGATATGATCGCCCTGGTGGCGCTGTTCCGCCCCGGCCCGCTGCAGTCGGGCATGGTGGATGACTTTATCAACCGTAAGCACGGCCGAGCCGAAGTCTCTTATCCCCACCCGGATTACCAGCACGAGCTGTTGAAACCAGTGTTGGCACCTACCTATGGCATCATTCTCTACCAAGAGCAGGTCATGCAGATCGCTCAGGTCATGGCGGGCTACAGCCTTGGCCAGGCCGATATGCTACGCCGTGCCATGGGTAAGAAAAAGCCCGAAGAGATGGCCAAGCAGCGCGATGGCTTTATGGAAGGTTGCGCCGCCAACGGTATCGATAAAGATCTTGCCGGTAACATCTTTGACCTGGTTGAAAAATTCGCCGGTTACGGCTTCAACAAGTCGCACTCGGCCGCCTACGCCTTGGTTTCCTACCAAACGGCGTGGCTAAAAGCCCACTATCCGGGGCCCTTTATGGCCGCGGTAATGTCCACCGAAATGGACAACCTGGATAAGGTGGTGCCGCTGATTGAGGAGTGCCGCAACCTCAAGCTCACCGTGACGCCGCCGGATGTTAACGTGGGCGGTTACAAGTTTACCGTCGATACCGATGCCCGAGTGGTTTACGGCCTGGGTGCGATTCGTGGCGTGGGCGAAGGACCGATTGGTGCCATTGTTGAAGCTCGCGAGGCAGACGGTCCGTTTAAGGATATCTTCGACTTCTGTCGTCGCATGGACCCTAAACGGATGAATAAGCGCACCCTGGAAGCACTGATTCGCTCCGGCGCTCTGGATACCATCGGTCCCAATCGCGCGGTGCTATTCGCTGCCATGGAAGATGCGCTGAAAGCCGCCGCCCAGAACCATACCAATCAAAACCTGGGTATGCTGGATATGTTCGGTGACGCCTTCGTTGAAGCTGACGACAGCGATAGCAACGTTTACGCCGAATATATCAACGCTCGAGAGTGGACTGATCGCGAGCGTCTCTCTGGGGAGAAAGACACCCTGGGGCTTTACCTAACGGGCCACCCGATCGACGAGTACGAGCGGGAATTAAAGCGCTTTGTGTCTACCCGGATCAGTGATTTAAAGCCCTCCCGCGATCCCCAGCGTGTCGCCGGTCTGGTGGTCGGCGTGCGCACCATGAAATCCAAGCGCGGCGACACCATGGCGTTTATTACCCTTGACGACCGCACCGGGCGTATTGAAGCCTCGCTGTTTGGGGAGCTTTTTGAGCAGTTACGCGGTCAGATTGAGGCCGATCAAGTGTTGATCGTTGAGGGCGAGGTTTCCAGCGATGAGTTCTCCGGCGGTCTGCGCCTGCGTGGCAAAGATGTTACACCCATGGTGACAGCGCGTATTCGCTACGGCCAAGCCGTGGAACTGGCACTGGACGCGGGGCAGATCAATGGTCGCTTAATTGAAACCCTGCGTGACAGCCTGACGCCGTATCGCGATCAGGAAGGCTTACCGGTACGCCTGCAGTACCGCCATCCAGCAGCCGTCGCGTGGTTGGAGCTCGCCGATGAGTGGAAAGTCGCGCCGAGCGACGATTTACTGCTGGCACTGCGGGATGTACAAGGCCAGGCGGGCGTGCAGCTACGTTATCGTTAAAAGTATCGCCAACGGGTAATCGGGCGAGCACCCACCTTGCGCAGCAGGGCCAGGGTGCGATAATGCTCTTTATACTCTTTCACACATATGCATGCTTATTTTGACCAGGCAGAGCCGATGAATCCTAATTATCTCGATTTTGAACAGCCCATTGCCGAACTTCAGGCAAAAATTGAAGAGCTGCGTTTGGTCAGCTCTGATAGCCAAGTAAACCTTTCTGACGAGATCTCTCGGCTGGAAGAGAAAAGCCGTAAGCTGACGGAATCGATCTTCAAGGATTTGACTCCCTGGCAGGTTTCGCAACTATCTCGTCACCCCCAGCGCCCTTATACGCTGGACTATCTCGAACATATCTTCACCGACTTTGACGAGCTGCACGGTGATCGCAACTTCGCCGATGATGCCGCGCTGGTGGGTGGCATTGCGCGGTTGAATGATGCACCAGTGATGGTGATTGGTCATCAAAAAGGCCGCGATGTAAAAGAGAAAGTGCGCCGCAACTTCGGTATGCCGCGCCCAGAAGGCTACCGCAAAGCGTGCCGTCTGATGGAGATGGCCGAGCGCTTCAAAATGCCGATTCTGACCTTTATCGATACCCCCGGTGCTTATCCCGGTATCGACGCGGAAGAGCGTGGTCAGTCCGAGGCTATTGCCTATAACCTGGCCGTTATGTCGCGTCTGAAAACGCCTATTATCTCGACCGTGGTGGGCGAAGGTGGCTCCGGCGGCGCGCTGGCCATTGGCGTATGTGACGAGCTGCAGATGTTGCAGTACTCCACTTACTCGGTGATCTCACCGGAAGGCTGCGCCTCGATTCTATGGAAAAGTGCCACCAAGGCTTCTGATGCCGCCCAGGCCATGGGGATCACTGCCGAGCGCCTGAAGGAGCTGGGTTTTGTTGATTCGCTGATTAAAGAGCCGTTAGGCGGCTCTCATCGCCATCCTCTCTCTACCGCCGAGCGCGTCAAGGAAGCGCTCACCGCGAGCCTGGAGCGCTTGCAGGCAATGGATACCGATGCGCTGCTTGAACGTCGCTACAAGCGCTTGATGAGCTATGGCGCCTCAGCCGCGTAGTACGCTTCAAGGCCTGCTTAATGACGCCCTGGCGGAAACCCCGCCGGGGCGCTCTATTTGGGTGGCACTCTCAGGCGGTTTGGACTCCTGTCTGCTGCTCACGTTAGCCGTACAGGTCTGTGAACAAGCAGAACGCCCCCTGCGAGCCATTCATATCAATCATGGCCTGCAAGCGGCAGCATCGACATTTGAAGCCCACTGTCGGGCGCTTTGTGAGCGTGCCAACGTTCCCCTCACAGTCGCCGAGGTGGCAGTGGATACCCAAGGCGAGGGCATTGAAGGGGCGGCGCGCAATGCCCGTTATGAGGCTTTCTTCGCCACTCTTCCCGCCGGTGACACGCTTTGGCTCGCCCAGCATCAGGACGATCAGGCGGAAACCTTCCTGCTTGCTGCCCTGCGCGGCAGTGGCGTACGCGGCCTGGCGGGTATGCCTTATCGGCGTGATGCCCACGCTATTACGCTGCTGCGCCCGTGGCTTACGGTAGGGCGGGCCGCGCTTGAGAAAGCCGCGCAGTCACTTGATCTCTGCTGGTGCGAAGACCCTACCAACAGGGATATCAGCCTTGATCGCAACCGCCTGCGCCACCGGGTGCTGCCGACGCTTCGCGAACGTTGGCCAGGGGCAGATGAGGCCTTGGCGAGTAGCGCCCAACATGCCAGCGAAGCCGACACCTTGCTGAGTGAGTATGCCCAGCAAGAGCTGCAAGCGTTACTTACCATTGATGGCCAATGCGTCGATAACCAATACTTGAACGCCGCAGCTTTAAGCGCGCGTTTGCGACCCCGTCAGCGGCTTTTGGTGCGTACGCTTTGCCAGCAGCAAGGGTTGCCGACGCCGCCGCAAAAGCGCCTAGAGAGCCTGCTGGATCAATTAACAGCGAAGGTGGATGCCCAGGTATGCGTCGAGTGGCAGGGCGCTCAGGCGCGCCTGTGGCGTCAGCGGCTCTATCTGATGGCGCCTCTTGAGCCGCTACCGGCGTGGGAGGTTAGTTGGGATGGTCAAACGCCCCTGGAAACACCCATCGGGCCGCTGGGCTGGCAAGTATCTTCGTTACCAACGCCATCCCAAGCGTCGTCTCAACTGCTCAGGGTCACTTGGCGACAGGGAGGCGAGGTCATTCAACTGCCAACGCGGGGTAGGCGCGATGTAAAGCGACTTCTTCAGGAGGCAGAGGTACCGCCCTGGGAGCGCGGACGGCTGGTGGTGATCATGCAGGCATCAGCGTGTATTGGCGTGATTGCTCCCCCTGGCAAGCTGCTATGGCAAGCCGAGGGGGCGCGCTTCATCCGTCAGACTTTCCCTGCTGTATCAAAAGCTTGAAACCGGCGGCTTCCATAAACGCCTGCTCCTGCTCCAAGTCGGTACTCAGCAGGGTGGGTTCATCACTGGCAGGCAGCGTGATGGTCAGGCTATCGCTGTCAGCGCTTATCTCCGGCAGCGAGGGAGCGGTTTCAGGGCGCGAATGATTAAGCAGTACGGCTAAACGTAGCAGCCGGGCGAGCTTCTGCGTCACTTCCTGTTGCGCGTCGGGCAAAGCCTGCCACTCTTTAAGCGGAAATTTGCGTCGATGCGCGCGCACCAGAAACGCCAACCGCCGCTGTTCAGGACGGGAGAAGCCAGCGAGATCGGAGTGCTCCAGCAGGTACGCACCGTGGCGATGAAATTGGCTGTGGGAAATCGCCAAGCCGATTTCATGCACATGGCTAGCCCACTGCAAATAGCGCGCTTGATCGGGGTTGAGCGACCACGCGTGGCGTACCTGATGGAATAAGCGCTCAGCGGTGTCGGCGACATTAAGCCCCTGGCGCGTATCGACATCGTAGGTGCGCTGCAGCGACTCCAGGCTTTTCGAGCGCGAGTCTTCTGCGGTATTACGCCCGGCCATATCGTAGAGCACGCCTTCACGCAGTGCGCCGTCGGCGAAGCGCATTTGGGTTAAATCGAAGGCTTCAAAAATAGCTCCAAGAATGGCAATCCCCGCCGGGAAAACCTTGGCGCGGTCGGCTTTGAGGCCGTCCAGCTCGACTTTTTCCAGCTGTTTGCACTTGAGCAGACGCTCGCGCAGCTTCTTTAAGCCGCCGCGGGTAATAACGCCTTCATGGGGCGTATCGGCGTAGGCATAAAGCACGCTGGCGGCGGCCTTGATCGTGCCGCTGGAGCCGACCGGGTCATCCCAGCCCAGGCGCTGGTAGGGGCGCTGAATATTGGCAAGCTCCGAAAGGGCCGCCAGCTCGGCGCGGCGCATGCGCTTTTCGTTCAACTCACCGTCGGGGAAGAAGCGCCGGGAAAACGTGACGCAGCCCATGCGTAGGCTTTCCAGCGCCTTAGGCTCAAACGCCTCGCCGATGATGAATTCAGTCGAGCCGCCGCCAATGTCGACGATTAATCGACGGCCACTTTCGGCCAGGGCATGGGCGGCACCCAAATAAATCAGCCGAGCCTCTTCGCGCCCAGCAATAATTTCGATGGCGTGACCTAATTGGGCCTCAGCGCGTTCGATAAATGCTTGGCTATTATGCGCATCGCGTAACGCGTTAGTGCCCACGATACGCAAATTGGCGTTGGTAATATCGCTTAAAAAGGGCGCGAAGCGTCCTAAGCAGTCTAGCGCGCGCTGCATAGCCGCCTCGCTCAGCATGCCGTCATCGTCTAAGCCTGCGGCGAGCTGCACTTTTTCACCCAAGCGGGCCACCACCTGGAGGCGTTCATGCTGGTAGTTGGCCACCAGTAGGTGAAAGCTGTTGGAGCCCAGGTCAATGGCGGCGAATCGCTGCGGCGCGCCGCTGTTTGCCTCAGCGGCAGAGGCGTCAATGGGGAGCAAAATGTCCTTGGGCATGAGCTTTCCTTCGTGTTGGCTGTGCCAAGGTTGCGGTGACCTTTATCTATTGTCAATTGCAAAGGCTTGCGTTTGTCGCAGGGCTTGACTACCATCGAGCTACTGGCTTGATCTGACCTGGTTAGTTAGTGTGTCCACAAGTACTTCGTTGTTAAGATAGTTTTGATAGACCGTTTAGATAGAAGGCTTAAATAGACAGTTTAGATAAATCATCTTGCATGCGTCGTTCAAGTACGGCACCTTGGTCGCCCCAGACGTTATTCATTGTTTATCCCGTTAGCGTCAGCCAGAATTCCAAGTCGTCAGATAGCCCACTGGTTCAACCACTCTTCCTGTGTGAACCAGAGTAGACAAGTGTTAGCACCCTCGAGTTGAGTCTTAATAACAACTAGCAGCAGCGTTGTTAGTTAAGTCCAACGCCGTTCCTTTCATCTTCGAGCGCGTGCCTTTACCGGGGTCTGAACGCATCACACGGCGTCACTTTCACGCCTCCTGTCATACTCCCGGCGCCTGGCGCCCAGCTTCCATGAGCAACTTTCTAACACACCGATGAATCTCACTGAACTCAAGCAAAAAACCGTTCCCGAGCTCCTCGATATCGCCCGTGAAATGGGTATTGATAACCTGGCCCGTTCGCGCAAGCAGGACATCATTTTCGCCATCCTCAAGAAACACGCCAAAAGTGGCGAGGATATTTACGGCGACGGTGTGCTGGAAATTCTTCAGGATGGCTTCGGCTTCCTGCGTAGCGCTGACAGCTCATATCTCGCCGGTCCCGACGATATTTATATATCGCCTTCGCAGATCCGCCGTTTCAATCTGCGCAAGGGTGACTCCATTTCCGGCAAAATCCGTCCGCCGAAGGAGGGTGAGCGTTATTTCGCCCTGCTGAAGGTCAGTCAAATCAACTTTGACCGTCCGGAAAATGCCAAGCACAAGATTCTGTTTGAGAACTTGACGCCACTGTTCCCAGACGATCGCATGCGTATGGAGATCGGTAACGGCTCCACGGAAGACCTTACCGCGCGGATCATCGATCTAACCGCGCCGATTGGTAAAGGCCAACGTGGTTTGCTGGTATCGCCGCCGAAGGCGGGTAAAACGCTGATGTTGCAAAACATCGCGACCTCCATCACGCGCAACAACCCAGAGTGTCATTTGATCGTTCTGCTGATCGATGAACGCCCTGAGGAAGTGACCGAAATGTCGCGCACCGTGCGTGGCGAAGTAGTGGCGTCGACCTTTGATGAGCCACCGGCACGTCACGTACAAGTAGCCGAAATGGTTATCGAAAAAGCCAAGCGTTTGGTTGAGCACAAGAAAGACGTGGTCATCCTGCTCGACTCCATTACTCGTCTAGCGCGTGCCTACAACACCGTGGTACCCAGCTCCGGCAAGGTGCTTACTGGTGGTGTTGATGCCCACGCCCTTGAAAAGCCGAAGCGCTTCTTTGGTGCGGCGCGTAACATCGAAGAGGGCGGCAGCCTGACGATTATCGCCACGGCGCTGGTCGACACCGGCTCCAAGATGGACGAAGTCATCTTCGAAGAGTTCAAGGGTACCGGCAACATGGAAGCCCACCTGGACCGCAAACTGGCCGAGCGTCGCGTATTCCCAGCGATCAATATCCGTCGCAGTGGCACCCGTCGTGAAGACCTGCTGGCTTCTGAGGATGAAATGCAGCGTATGTGGATTCTGCGCAAGCTGCTCAATCCGATGGAAGACACCGCTGCCACTGAATTCCTGATTGACCGTCTGAAAGATACCAAGACCAATCTTGAGTTCTTTGAAGCGATGAAGCGCCGCTAGCTTGTAGTCAAAAAGAGCGCCGCTAATGCGGCGCATTCGCCAGTCAGGGAGCGTGCATTGAAGTATAAAGACTTGCGCGAGTTCATCGCGGCGCTTGAAGCGCAGGGTGAACTCAAGCGTATCCACGTCGAAGTCGATCCTTACCTGGAAATCACCGAAATTTGCGACCGCACGCTGCGTGCCGGTGGCCCAGCGTTGCTGTTTGAAAACGTCAAAGGCCACGACATGCCGCTGTTGGGCAACCTGTTTGGCACCCCCAAACGGGTCGCGCTAGGCATGGGACAAGATTCGGTAGAAGCGCTAAGAGAAGTGGGTAAGCTGTTGGCTTTCCTCAAGGAGCCTGATCCGCCCAAGGGCTTGAAAGATGCCTGGGACAAGCTGCCGATCTTCAAGCAAGTGCTCAGTATGGGCCCCAAAAACGTCAAGCATGCGCCGGTACAAGAAGTGGTGTATGAAGACGACGAGGTCGATCTTGGCATGCTGCCGATTCAACACTGCTGGCCAGGCGATGCTGGGCTGCTGGTGACTTGGCCACTAGTGATTACCAAAGGGCCGAACAAAAAGCGGCAGAATCTAGGGATTTACCGTCAGCAGAAAATCGGCAAGAACCGGCTGATTATGCGGTGGCTATCCCATCGTGGCGGCGCCTTGGATTTTCTGGAGTTCCAAAAAAGCCATCCTGGCGAGCCTTTCCCGGTAGCCGTGGCGTTGGGCGCCGATCCGGCGACGATTTTGGGCGCCGTGACTCCTGTGCCAGATTCACTTTCAGAGTATGCCTTTGCGGGCCTGCTTCGCGGTTCGCGGACGGAGTTGGTGAAGTGCGGCCACGCCGATCTTGATGTGCCTGCATCGAGCGAGATTATTCTCGAAGGCTTTATCTACCCGGATGACATGGCAGCGGAAGGCCCCTTTGGTGACCACACTGGTTACTACAATGAGGTCGACCACTTCCCGGTATTTACCGTCACGCGCATGACCATGCGCCGTGATGCGATTTACCACTCGACCTACACCGGGCGACCACCGGACGAGCCCGCGATCCTTGGGTTAGCGTTGAACGAAGTGTTTGTGCCGATCCTTTGTAAGCAGTTCCCCGAAATTGTCGACTTCTACCTTCCACCGGAAGGCTGCTCTTATCGTATGGCGGTCGTGACGATGAAGAAGCAGTACCCCGGACACGCCAAGCGCGTCATGATGGGGGTCTGGAGTTTCCTCCGCCAGTTTATGTACACCAAGTTTGTGATCGTGCTGGATGACGATGTGGACGCGCGTAACTGGGAAGACGTGATCTGGGCGATCACCACGCGGATGGACCCCGCACGGGACACCGTCATGGTCGAGAATACGCCGATCGATTACCTCGATTTCGCCTCGCCGGTCTCAGGCCTTGGCTCGAAAATGGGGCTTGATGCTACCAACAAGTGGCCGGGAGAGACCGATCGCGAATGGGGCACCCCTATTGTGATGGACGAAGCGGTTAAAGCGCGGGTAGATGAACGCTGGGAAGCACTGGGCATTGGCCTGGCGTTACCGCCCTCTCGCCTTTGATAGACTGAAGACAGCCGTTGATCATGCGTATCGCTGACCGAATTTGTTAAAAGAGGCTTTCATGAGTGCAAGGACGTTGACTTGCCAAGTCACCGAGGTTGAGAACTTAAACCCCGATGTGTTTGGCGTAACGCTAGCCGGGCGCGCCGAAGCCATGCAGCATGCGCCGGGGCAATATTTAGAACTGAAGATAGACGACACAACCTGGGTACCGTTTTCGATTGCCAGCGCTGAACGGGGTGATGGCATCATTGAACTACATATCCAACACTGGCCAGAGCGGGATAACTCAGCGCGGTTACGTGAGCTGCTTCAGGTGGCCAACCAGCTTACCTTGCGTTTGCCGTGTGGGGATTGCGTGTTGGATCGTCAGAGCGAGCGGCCATTAATGCTGATAGCCGCTGGCACCGGTTTCTCGCAGATGAAAGCGATTATTGAAGCAGTACTCCACGAGCAGCCA
The DNA here is from genome assembly GCF_037070225.1 of Vreelandella indica. Classification (NCBI taxonomy): domain Bacteria; kingdom Pseudomonadati; phylum Pseudomonadota; class Gammaproteobacteria; order Oceanospirillales; family Halomonadaceae; genus Vreelandella; species Vreelandella indica. The sequence continues at coordinate 50,876 of NZ_JBANSO010000007.1, read as the reverse complement.
GAGCGTGAAATTTCGCTATGGTGGGCAGCGCGTGAACATCGCGACCTGTACTTGGAGCAATTGGCGAGTTCGTGGGCGCAAACCCATGCTAACGTCTCGTTTCATGCAGTGACCGAGCTTCCGTTAGAAGAGCCGATGGCAGTGGGCGAGCGGATCAACCACCACCAGGGGCGTATTGACCAAGTCTTGAAAGACGCAGAGATAACGCTGGACACCCATGATGTATATATCTCGGGTTCACCCGGCATGGTATATGCCTGCTTGGATGTGCTCGAGACGAAAGGCGTGAAGCTTGAGCGAGTGTTTTCGGATGTGTTTGCCTACGCCCCTCGAACTACTTAATATGGCCGCAGGTTTTTTGAGACTCCCCTGATATAGCGTTGATAAAAAAGGAGGCTAACATGGCCCATCACGACGAAGACTATAAAGACGAATCTGGCTTTTTATCCATTTTTCTCGGCATAGTGGTATTGGTTAGCATGGCAGCACTGCCCGCGACGATTGGCTGGGTACAAGCTTTTAGCGGTTGAGTGTTGCCATTTGCAACGCTTGCAGGCAGGATAAAAACCACAACATCATTGCGGCAGCCTTAGCGGACGATTCTTTCGGGCGAGCCATTACTAACGGAAACTAGAGACATGCAGCGACTCACCACGCCACACACGATGAAACCACTGCCAGACATGGCTGATGGCGTGTGCGTGCTCATGGGTAGCGCAGGCTCTTATTGGTATTGGTTTAGCCTCGGTGTGCCCTTGGCCGACGCCTAACGTCGCGCCACCAGGCACACCACTCGGTTGCCTGCCGCAAGCACAGAAGCCCCGGTCGGTAACCCCGCCGGGGCTTTTGGCGTTTTTAGTCCCTGCTACTAACGGGTTTGGTTAACTTTCATCACTATTTCATCAAGGAGCAGCATCATGATTTATCGTGGACTGACTAACGCGTTCGCTACCGGCTATGTGGGCTATGGCTATGGTTGGCGATTTAGCGACGCGCGGTCGGTGCTAGCTGCCACCTCCGACCGCGTGCGCCTGGGTGGTCACCTAGTCAAACGATGTACGATTGCGGAGAATTAATCATGAATGCGCCCATCAGCTCTGTTGTAAATAAACCAGCCGTCAATACTGCCCAGGTCACTTCGCAGCTTACGCCTACCACCTCTAAAAGGCTGCCTACCCCCGCCGAACTGCGTCAGCGTATCTCGTTAAGCGACCCGCTAAGTGAGCAAATTGCCCGCCAACGTCACGCTGTACAGCAAATCTTAAGCGGTCACGATGACCGTCTACTCGTGGTGGTCGGCCCCTGCTCAGTGCACGACCCTGATGCCGCGCTTGAGTACGCCGACCGCCTGGCAGCGCTCAGTGAAGACGTGAGCGAGCAGATATTACCCGTGATGCGTGTCTACATTGAAAAACCCCGCACCACCGTGGGTTGGAAAGGGCTGGCCTACGATCCTGATTTAGATGGCAGTGGCGATATGCCCCGCGGTTTGGCGCTCTCCCGTGAACTGATGCACGCAGTGGCGGCGCGTGGCCTGCCGGTGGCCACCGAGCTTCTACAGCCGATGCTGGCACCTTATCTGGACGATTTGCTGAGCTGGGTAGCGATAGGCGCGCGCACCACTGAATCGCAACTGCACCGGGAGCTGGCCAGTGATTTAGCCGCGGCGGTGGGGTTCAAGAATGCTACCAGTGGCGACGTTCAAGTCGCGATTGATGCCATGAGTGCGGCGGCCCACCCGCACCAGCGTTTTGCCGTCGATCCTCAAGGCCATCCGATCGTCCAGCAAACCATTGGCAACCCACATACCCACGTAGTACTGCGCGGTGGTCACGGTGAACCCAACTACCAGACTCAGCACGTACGAGCTGCTACCACCGCACTACGTAACGCGGGCCAAAACCCACGGCTGATGGTGGATTGCAGCCACGCTAACGCACGTAAGGATCATCGTCGCCAGAGCGAAGTGATGCTGGATGTACTCGCCCAGCGCCAGTCGGGGGAAGCCAATCTGGTGGCATTGATGTTGGAAAGCCATTTATTCGAAGGCAAGCAGCCGCTCAAGCCAGGTGCTATGCGCTACGGTGTTTCGGTGACCGACGCCTGCGTGGGCTGGGAGACTACCGAGCACTTACTTAAAACAGCCGCGGAGCGTTTGAGTTAAGTCTCGCTAACACTAGTACTTGTTTGCCATGGCCAGCCCCGTATCATAAGAAACTTATTTTGATGATGAGGCTGGCCATGGTATTTGCCCTAGAAGATCACGACCCTGAGACCTACCGCCGTAAAGCCCGCATGATCAGTTTTGCCATGGCAGGGCAACTGATTATTTTTGGCCTGCTGTTCTCCATGCTGCTCACTTCTACTTTTGGCAGTAGCCTTTGGCTCAATGCCCTTGGTGTCTTCCTCGGCTTGCTGGCCACCAGTGCGCTCTTTGCCGTGCTGCGGGAGCGCCCGTGGATGACCGAAGTACGCTATGTCTGGCAACTCAAGCATCACTTGTCACAAGTCAGCGGCTACCTCTCCCAACTGCGCAAAGCAGTGGAAGAGGATAATCGCACGGCGCTGGACCTGCTGACCTTCTATCATCAGGGCATGTCGCAGTTGGCAGAGCTTAACGGGCGTACCACCGACGACGACTCGGAGCGGCTGGCTGAAAAAATGCAGGTTAAGATCAAACGCGAAGAGCTGGGGTTGCCCCCCCAAGTTGAGAGCATTGATACGCATGACTTGCAGGCATTCAAGCGCGGGTAATGAATACGAGTCATCATAGAAAAAGTCATACAGGGAGCGCGGTAAATGAATACGTTAAGAGTATGGAGTGGTGCTGTTTTCGCAGCAGGCGTGATGGTCGTGCTAGGAGGGTGTGCAGCGACGCCCACCGCCGAAACAGCAGTTGCCAATCAAGCCACGCTAGATAACCGGGCTCCCTTCCTGCCTTCGGCGCTGTTTCCTGGCTCCGCTGAACAATTTGCCGCATGGCACTGCGAGCCTGCGAAACAACACTTAGTGACCGCGACCAATACCAACGATCTGCGCCTGTGGTCGCTGCACGGCGCATGGCGACTGCCACAAGCCGTTGTGGCCAGCGGTGCCCGTTATCAAGATGGTGAAATCAGCTTCTGGAATCGGGGTGACAAAGCGCTGGTAGAAACTCCGCGGGGGCAACTGCAGTGCTCTCTGGCCGAACAGCGTGACGCCTTAACTCGAGCGGTGAAGCCTGGCGTGATGTTCTTTGGCCAGGGTAACGAGCCTGGTTGGAGCGTTGCGTTAGCGCATGATACGCCGACGCTGACCATGGAGACGAACTATGGGGAAGAGCGCCTCGAATTACCTTATATGGTCAGTGTGATGGACAATGAAGCGGGACGAGTGGTTATCGAAAACGCCGACGCTGAGCCGTTTTTCCGCGTGCGCATTGACGCCGGTGCCTGTTTTGACAACATGAGCGGAAAGCCTTTCCCAGCAAGGGTCACCCTGACCTACGGTGGTGAGCAGTATAGCGGCTGTGGCCAGGGTATTGCCCCCTAGGTTTATCCAATAAAGAGGTCGCTCAGCAGCGATAGATGACACGCTCGGCCCGCCACTCCTGCGCTACAAAGTCGCTGGCGCAGAGGGCCGAGGAGTTGCCCGCGGCGCGAGCGGCAAGCCGGGAGAGCGTTGTCATCTGAATGCCGCGTGAGCTTTCCACTTGTTCGCTCACCGCCAGCGGTACCCAGCGCTCCTCTTCTAACGTAGCCAGGGTGAAACTAAACGGATGAAACCCTGGAAAGCCGAGCCGTATATCGGTGGCAATAAGCGTCTCTTTACCATCCAGCCAACGCTCTTCATAGCGCAGAAAAGGCCCTGCAAACCACGCCAAGCGCTGCCCTTGCAGGCTAGCTAAAAGAGGGGCTTCCAGCGCTGCGTTACGAATCAGTGGTTCAAGGCGTGGCGGGCTATTACCGTCAAACACACTAATCAAACTTTCATAATAGCGATCCCCATCCATCACTGTGGCGCGCCATAGTACAATATTGAACGGGGTTGGCTGAATCAGCAGGGGAGCCTCTTGTAGCCCCTGCTCCGCCAGCACTGGGGCGATACGCTGTTCAATCATTACTTTCGCCCCAGCCGCCATGGTCAGATAAACACAGCTGATGGCCAGCCCCCAAGTGCAGGCCTTTCTTACCCGCAAAGAGACCAAACCGAATCCCAGGGCGATGAGCAAGGCAAGGGTATAAAGCGGGTCGATAATGAAAATGATCGGCCAGGCCGCAGGCGTTACATCAAGTGGCCACAACAGCTGGGTACCGTAGGTGGTAAGGGCATCAAGCAGCGGGTGCGTGACCAGAATAAGTGTATAAAAGCACCACCAGCGGGGCAGGCTAATCGCCTTGATAGGCGCAAAGCGTGCGCTCAGTAGTGCCAGCAGCGTGGCCAAGCCCGTTAGCACAAACAGTGAATGGCTAAAGCCGCGATGCTCGGTAACATTGGCCACGGCATCGCCGTAATCGATTATCACATCAAGATCAGGCAGGGTGCCCAGCACGGCGCCAATGAGAATGGCTTTTCGGCCCAAGCGCCGGCCCAGCACGGCACCGCCAATGGCTGCGCCAAGCGCAGCTTGCGTGACTGAATCCACAGGTTTCTCCGACGGGTAAACCCAGCTAAGATAAACGTTATGGTTTAATTGTACAGCGTTGCGGCGTTTTATGTACGCTGTCACGTTTTTGTAAAGTATGGCTACGGTCGTTTTTTGAGGAGTCGATATGCAATACCTACATACCATGGTACGTGTGAGTGACCTAGATGCTTCGCTACGTTTTTACTGCGATCTGCTGGGTCTTAAAGAAGTCCGTCGTAAAGAAAACGAGAAGGGCCGCTTTACGCTGGTGTTCCTTGCCGCCTCCTTTGATGAAGCGCGCTCGGCGCGTCTCACCGCTCCTGAACTAGAGCTGACTTACAACTGGGATCCAGAAGAGTATTCGGGCGGTCGCAACTTCGGTCACTTGGCCTACCGCGTCGACGATATTTATGCGCTTTGCCAAAAGCTTCAAGACAACGGTGTGACCATCAATCGTCCGCCTCGCGATGGCCACATGGCGTTTGTAAAATCACCAGATGGTATCTCGGTTGAACTGCTGCAAAAAGGCGATGCACTCGAGCCGCAAGAACCCTGGGCGTCGATGGAAAATACCGGTAGCTGGTAGCTATTCCAGAAAGGCTAGCAAACAAGGACGATTCACCATGACCAAGAAAAGTTGGCGTTTATTGCCACTGCTCGCCTCCACTGTGCTCTTGTTAAGCGCCTGTAGCAGTGCGCCAGGGCCAAGCACATCGCCGCAAGGGTCGAGCGGTTCCTCGCTTTCCGGCGCCATTGTTGATCAGCGTTGGAACTTACTGTTGGTGGGCACCGATGAGCGGCTGTCGATGCCGGAAACGCCATTTTTCCAGATATCTCGTGATGGTAGCGTTAGTGGCCATGATGGCTGTAACCGCCTTACCGGTAAGGTGACGCTAGGGGAAAATCAGCGCATCGAGTTTAGCGAGTTGGCCACTACACGTATGGCATGCCCGCAAATGGATGATGCCAAACGCGTCACGGATATGATGGAAACCGCTTACCGTTACCTGATTGATCATGACCGCTTGGTCTTTTTTGGCCCGGATAGTCGGGTGTTAGGCGGCTGGCGCGAAGGTAACTAAGGTAGCCAGTTAGCCCTCAAAAGGCGGATTGAAGCGGGCGATAAAGCGCGCATCAATCCGCTTTTTCCATTCCCATACCCACTTTCCTGATACTCCAAAGCTTCCTCGACTGGCAATCGCGTGACCGTCACCGGTGCCAATCAGGGCCAGGACGCGCTTGGGTGGCTGCCAATCAGCCAACGATTCACCGCAGCAGGCCCGGCGAAGATTGTCCGCCAAATGAGGACCCATGCGTACCGCGTATACGCCCGCATTGGGCAGCGGCGGGTCAAAAGCCGCACAATCCCCCGCGGCGAAGATAACCGGCTGGCCCACCACCTGCAGCGATTTTTCTACCTGAATAAAGCCTTGATCATTCAGTGGAAGCGCGGTCTCAGAAAGCCAGCGGTGGCCAACAGCGCCGGTGGCCCACAGCACGATATCGGCACGCATGAGTACGTTGCAGTGTGTTAATACGCCCCCGTCTACCAATGCCGCTCCACGTATCTGCTGGAACACGTTAATGCCCGCGCGTAACAAGGCGTGCCGCATTAACCAGCGTGGCAAGCGACCTGCCCCGGGCAGCAGCTCATTCGAGGCGCTAAGTAAATGTCCCTGCCAGTCAATATCGGGACGCTGGTGGCGCAACTGAGCCAATACGCTCATCAACGTTTCGCAGCTTGCGGCACCGCCACCAACGCTGACTACCCTTAAGTCGCCGCCAGGAGGAAGCGCGTTGACCGTTTCTTGCAGCGCCTGCCAGCGATAATGCAGCGAACTCAGTGGACGCATGGCCAGCAGGTGGGGAAGCTGTTCGCCATGCTGCTCAGGGAGGGTCAGGGTAGAGCCAATATTGAACGAAGCAACGTCAAAATCGATGCACTCGCCATCTGCCAGCTCCACACAGCGTGATTGAAGGTTAATGGCTTTCGCCGGAGAGAGAATGAGAAGCGCGTTGGCCCGCTGGCATAACGCCGCCACATCAATCTGCGTTTCACGTAGCGTGCATTCGCCTGCCAACCAGGCCGGTACACTGCCGGAGTAAGCCGCCAACGGACTATCGCTCACCACCGTAATCGCGATATTCGAGTCTGGCTGCTGGGCAAAGGCTTCCAGCACAAAGGCGTGGGCATGGCCCGCCCCAATGAGTAACAGCTTTTTGATAGGACAGGTCATTTTGCCTCGCCGCGACGCCAAGTGAAGTAGCGCTTCAGCAGTTTCAATACCCGTTCAGGCTTATGGGCGTTCTTCCATACGCCTGCGGTGGCCTTGGCGGCCTCACCAAGCGTGGGATAAGGATGAATGGTGCCCAGCAGCTTGTTGAGCCCCAGTCCATGTTTCATGGCAATGGTAAACTCACCCAGCCATTCGCCGGCGTTCTCGGCAACGATGGTCGCCCCCAGGATTTTATCCTTGTCGGGCACGGTGAGCACTTTGATAAAGCCTGCGGTAGCGCCTTCGGCAATGGCGCGGTCACTCTCATTCATGGCGTAACGGGTGACTTCAAACGCGATTCCTTTTGCTTTGGCCTCTTTCTCATTCAATCCTACCCGTGCCACTTCCGGCTGCACGTAGGTCACCGCAGGCATAAACCGGTAATCCACGGCAAAACTCTTGAGCTCTCCAAACAGCGCATTGACCGCAGCGTGCCACGCCTGATGGGCCGCCGCATGCGTCAGTTGGTAAGGCCCCGCTAAATCACCGCAGGCCCAGATATTAGGTAGGCGGGTTTGCAGACGCTCGTTAAGCTCTAACGTCCCCGCTTGGGTCGTCGTGATCCCCAACGCCTCCAACCCCAAGCCCTCCACATTGGCTTGGCGGCCCGCACTCACCATTAAATAGTCAAAAGGAAGCAGCTTACGCTCGTCGTGATGCATGACCACCAGTTGATAGCCTGCCTCGTCGTTGAGAACCTCCAGCGCTTTGGCGTCGGTCATCACCTTGATCCCTTCATCCGCTAAGGTCGTTTCGACCAGTGCGCCGACTTCCTGATCCTCGCGTCCTAACAGCTGAGAAAGCCCTTCGACCAGCGCCACTTGACTGCCCAGGCGGGCAAAGCTTTGGCTTAGCTCGCAGCCAATGGCACCGCCACCGAGCACTACTAAGCGTTTGGGCAGCTCCGTTAGTGACCAAAGGTTTTCAGAGGTTAAAACGGGCGCACTCTCAATTCCCGGTAGGGGTGGCACTCGAGGACGAGCACCCGTGGCCAGAACGATATGGCGAGCGGTAAGGGTTTTATCGCCCACCTGAATCTCCCATGGCGAGGTAAGCGTGGCGTGATCTTGGTACACCTCAACGCCTAGGCTGCGATAGCGTTCGACGCTATCGTGGGGTTCGATATCGCTAATCGCTTGATGCACATGGCCCATCACATTGGCAAAATCAATCTGGGGTTCACCGGCAGTCACCCCAAAGCGTGAGGCGTTGCGAATCTCATGAGCAGCGCGGGCAGCGCGTATTAACGCCTTGGAGGGCACGCAGCCGGTATTCAGGCAGTCGCCGCCCATCTTGTGTTTTTCCACCAGCGCTACTTTGGCTTTCACGGCGCTAGCGATGTAGCTAGTGACCAGCCCCGCCGAACCGCCACCAATGACCACAATGTCGTAGTCAAAGCGGTCGGGCCGGGTAAAGCCTGTGTAGGCTTTGCGCTTCTGCATCAGCAGCACGATGCGCCGGGCAATCCAGGGGAAAACCGCCAGCAATGCAAAAGAGGCTAATAGCGTTGGCGAGACGATACCCGCGACGCTTTCCAAATCTCCCAGTTGCCCGCCTGCGTTCACATAAACCGCTGTACCTGGCAGCATCGCCAGTTGGCTCACCCAGTAGTAAGTAACGGTTTTAATCCGGGTCAGCCCCATGACCAGGTTGATCATAAAGAACGGGAACACCGGCACCAGGCGCAGCATAAACAGATAAAAAGCGCCGTCACGCTCTACGCCGCGATTAACGGCTTCAAACTGGCGCGGAAAGCGCTGCTCAATCGGGTGGCGAAACAGAAAGCGAGAGAGCAAAAAGGCCAAGGTCGCCCCTATTGCGCTGGCGAAGGAGATGATCAACAACCCCCAGCCAAGGCCAAACAGTGCGCCGCCCAGCAGTGTCAGCAGCGTGGCTCCCGGCAAAGAGAGGGCGGTCATCACCACGTAGACGGCAAAAAAGAGGCCAGCCACCTGCCACGGGTTTTGGTTAAACGCCGATTGAAAGTCGTTTTGGTAAGCCTTTAGGGTCTCTAGCGTGAACCATTGATGGGCGCCGCTAAGAAAAAACACGCCAATGGCAATGGCGAGTAGCGCTGCAATAATCAAACGTTGTCGGGTCACGGTACGCTCCAGCGCCAGGGGGTAAACGAGTGAGTGGTGCTAACTGAGTGGTAAGAGAGCCAGTTTCCTTACACGGGAATCGTTAACGCTTTCCAGCGTTGCCAATCCTCGGGTCGATCCACATCCCAAATAGTCGCTGGGTAAGCCGCGTTGAGCCCCAACGCCTCAATGCGCTGCCGCGTGGTTGTAAGTACGCCTTGGGTGCCCCAGGGAATGTCTTCAAAGAGTGTTGGGTAGTCTTGCTGGGTGCCAATAAAGCCGTAGCCGCCGTCTTCAGCGGGTAAAATGACCACGTTGTAGCGGGTTAATTGTTGTGCACAGGTAGAAATCAGCGCACTGGTAATACTGGGGCAATCACTGCCCATCAACATGGCTGGCCCCGGTGTACTCTTGAGGGCGTAGCGAACGCGTGCTCCTAAGTCGCCATCCGGCTGGGCGTTTAAGATAAAGCCAAACTGCTCACGAAGCTCGATAAACAGCGGGTGTGCGTGATCAAGCGCCGTCCAAAGCGTGACTTGTTCTGTGGGTAGTGCTTTGCACGCAGTCGTGACGCAGTGGCGCAGCAGTTCGGCATGGGCCTCAGCGGCGCCCTCACTGCCCAGCAGTGGGGCTAGGCGCGTTTTGGCCTGGCCTGCCAGAGGCGCCTTCGCCAGTAGATGGAGGTGGGGCAGCAGCCTGCTCTTTACCGGCGTTTCAGCGGGCATCACGATACTCCTTAACGAGTTGGGTTGCGCTAACGCCGCGCCAGTAGCGATAGCGCAGCCGCCACATCAGGCGGATCGTTTTCCAAGCGCCGTAGTGATCCCAGCGCCTGCCTGAGCTTACCACTTTCGCCTTTAAACAGGCGGGTCGAGACACCCGTTTGAGCCGTTTAGCGAGTTCGATATCTTCCATCAGTGGCTGCTCAGGAAAGCCACCTATGGCCTTGAATGCGCTGGCGCATACAAAGATGCCCTGATCGCCGGTCGCAATGCCAGTAAGCCGCGAGCGCTGGTTCATCATCCAGCTGATGACCGGGAGCCAGCCGCTTCGGCCTGAGAGTTGAATATCAAAGCGCCCCCAGGCATGGGGCTTCATGGCATAGGGCTTCAAAGCATGGATAATCTGCTCAACGGCGCCCACAGGCAACTGAGTATCTGCATGCAGAAACAGCAACGTTGAAGCGCTAGCGTGTTGCGCCCCTAAGTTCATTTGTACGCCTCGCCCTGGAGGGCTGCTGAGCACACGGTCAGCCAGCGATTTGGCAACGCGAACGCTGTCGTCACAGCTTTCGCCATCGACCACCACCACTTCTACTCCATGAGTACGCAGCGACTGCAGCGCTGTTAAATGCTGAGCCAGTGTTAGCGCTTCATTAAGCACGGGGACCACGATGCTAAGACGCGGAGGTTTTTCAGCCGAGCGCAATTACAGGTCCTCCCGCTGCGTTGGCATCTGCGTGGTCATGGGTGACCAGTAGCGCTGGCAGGCCAGCTTCCCGCAGCTGGCTAAACACCAGCGATCGCATCTCTTGGCGCAGCGCTGTGTCCAGCTTGGAAAAAGGCTCGTCTAGCAACACTGCTCGGGGCTTTGAAAGCAGCAGGCGCATTAACGCCACCCGCGCTTTTTGGCCGCCGGAAAGGGTGGCCGGGTCGCGCTCTTCAAAGCCTGCCAGCCCAATCTGTTCAAGCGCGTGGGTGACCTGCTGGCGCTGATCACGGCTATGGCGAGGTAGCCCAAAACGCAAGTTGCCGCCGACGCTAAGGTGCGGAAACAGCAGCGGGTCTTGAAACAGTAGCCCTATGCCACGCTTCTCTGCAGGTAGATCCAGTAACTGATGTTCGCCCAGCCATACGTCGCCACTGGCGCTAAAATCGCGTTCAAGAAAACCGGCAATATACGCCAGTAGGGTCGATTTTCCCGACCCGGAAGGGCCCATTACCGTCAGCACTTCGCCAGGGGCAATCGTGGCGTCTACCGCCAATAGCTCGCGGCCAGCCAGGGCTATTTTTATCTGTTCCAGGCGCAGTGGCGCGGTTGATAAAACGGTCACGGTGACTCTCTCTTAGCTAGCGTGTTCACGGCGCTGCGCGCCCAACAAACGGGGTAGCGTTAGGGCAAGCATAAAGCCAATTAATGGCAAACCCGCTTGTACGAGCGCCCACACGCCGATTAAGCGTCGGTTGCTGCCCGCAGCAAGCGCAACAGCCTCCGTCGTTACCGTTGTGACACGCCCGGCCCCGAGTAGTTGAGTGGGCAAGTACTGGCCGATACTGACCGCTAAACCCACGGCAAAGGCCGTTAACAGCGGTGCTAATAGTAGCGGCAGGCGTACGCGCCAAAATGCAGCGCTGCGTGACACGCCCAATGAGCGTGCTACCTGCAGCCAGCGAGGATCTAGTTGGCGGTACGCCTCGGCTAACGAAAGATAGACATAAGGTAGTACAAACAGTAAGTGGCCCGCGATAACGAGGCCTAGCTGAGGACGAATGCCCACGCTTTCAGCCGCGACAATCAGCCCAAAAAGAAAGGCGATTTGCGGCACCAGCAGCGGTAAGTAGAGCAGCCACAGAGCCCGTTTGGGCTGAAGGTGCTGGCGGTGCTCGTTCTCTAGGGTGGCGAGTACCAGCGCAGTGGCCAGCGTCGTGGAAATAAGCCCAATCAGCGCTGTATTGAGCAGCGGGGACGCCAGCATTGAGCCACTGCGCTGCCAATGATCGAGTGTCAGCATCTGCGGCAGCACTTCAGGAAACCGCCAAAAGCCAGCCACAGAGAATAGCCCCAAGCCGATGAGGGCAGCCAGTGCCGTACCGCTGGAGATCAGTAGTGCCGAGCGACCTATTCTTCGCAGGATAATTTCACCCCGCTGGCGACTGCCGTTGGTCAACCAGCCACGCGTTAGTGTGCGGATAAGTTGTTCCAGCAGCCACCAGCAGAGCAGCGCGGCGAGCGTAATGCCAAGTTGCAGCACCGCCGCCGCCGAAGCCATAAACCGGTGGCTAATATCGGGGTCGTTAAACCAGCCAAGAATCGACACGCTGAGCGTGGGGGGAAGCGTTGGGCCCAGAATCAGCGCCATATCGACGACCGATGTGGCATAGGCGATCACCGCATACACCGGCAGGCGAATCAGCGGATAAAGAGAGGGCAGTACGGTTTTTAGCCAAGCTATTGTCGGTGAGTAACCCAGCGACCGCGCTAGCATTAAGCGCTTCTCAGGCGCTAGCTGCGGCAGCGCTGCAAGACTCATTAATAGAAGAAATGGCGCCTCTTTCAATACCAGTCCGGCCATCAGGGAGAGCCCCAACGGATCATTGACGATCAACGCATCCGGCGGACGCTCCCACCCCGTTAGTGAGGGCGATATCAGCCGCGCCACAAGGCCTGAAGGGGCAATCAAAAAGGCAAATCCAAAGGCAATAGCGGCATGAGGAATGGCGAGCAGCGGTGAGACCAGCCGCCGAATACTACGATCTAACCAAGTGCCTCGACTGGCCGCTAAAAACAGCACTACCATCATTAGCGCGAGGGCGGTGCTCACTAACCCGCTGGCAAAGCTGATGGCTACTGATCGCTCTAGCCCTGGCTGGGCGAACAGCATCTGCCAGGGGGCTAAACTAACGCTATAACCGCCCAGCGCTGGCAGGTAGCCAAATGCTGGCAGCAGAACCATCAGCAACCCTGCGCCTACCGGCAGTACGAGCAGGGCAATGATGAGTGCCGGGGCCAGTCGCAGCATGGTCTAGTTAACACCGTAACGCTCAAGCCATGCGTCTTGCAAGGCGGTCATCCAACTGGGGTGCGGCTCGGGTAGCGTGTTTGATAGCGCATCCGCCGCTAGCTCAGAAGGGTGCCGGTCACCCTGTTCAAACAGGGCCTGGTCAGCCGCTTCTAACTGATCGATATCCAAAACGCTGCGGTCTCCCCACATTGCCAGCGACTGTTTTTCGGCCTGGGCTTGCGGTGAAAGTAGAAAGTCGGCGAGCACCATGGCACCGGCTTTATGGGGCGAGTTGTAGGGAATGGCCACAAAGTGGACATTACCCAGCGTGCCGCCAGCCAGCACGTAGCTGCGCACGCTTTCCGGTAGTTCATACTCCATGACGGCCACCGCGGCATCGGTAGGGTAGAACGAAAACGCCAAGCTCAACTCGCCATCGCTCATCAGCGTACGCAAGTGGGGGCCTGAGTCGGGAAAGGTTTGCCCGCTGCGCCACAGGTGCGGGTGCAGCGCATCCAAGTACGCCCATAGCGGCGCTGTTACGGCATCGAAATCGCTCTCTGACACCGGCTGATAAAGCGCCTCATCCTGATCGGTCAGTTCAATCAGCGCCTGCTTCAGGAAGGTGCTGCCGGTGAAATCGGGAATGCGGGGATAGCTGAATTGGCCGGGATTTGCTTCGGCCCAGGTGAGCAGCGACTGTATATCCTGGGGCGGTGTTTCGGTTTGAGCGCTGTCGTAATAGAAGGTGATCTGCGCTTTACCCCATGGCGACTCATAGCCTTCTGTGGGTAGCGTAAAGTCGGTGACCACCTCCGGGTTTTCGGTCGCGTTGGTGAGGGTGAAGTTGGGTAATGCCTCGGCGAAGGGGCCAAACAACAGGTCGCTTTCGCGCATCGCGGCAAAGTTTTCACCGTTGATCCAGATCAGATCAATGCTGCCATCGTCGTCGTTGCCCGCCTGTTTTTCCGCCAGCACCCGCGCCACGGCGCTGCCGGTGTCGTCCAGTTTTACGTGCTCAACCTCGATGCCGAACTGTGCCTGCATCTGCTCCGCCACCCAGTCGATATAACGATTGGTGCGCGTATCGCCACCCCAGGCATTCCAGTAAACGGTTTGGCCTTCGGCGTCTGCTACCACGCTTTGCCAATCACTAGGCTCAGAGTTGGCTAGGGCAGGCAGCGTGAGGATTAGCATCGCTGTGGAAATGGTGGTGGCTAGCGTTGTTGAAAACGCCATACGCAGAGAGTTACGGTTAATTGGCATCGCACACCTCATATCAGTAAAGAAAAACGTTATAGGGAGGCTTGCAAGCACTGAAGCTCGCTATGCACGTGGTCGATAATCGGCAGCGAGAGGTAGTGCTCCACGCGGTCGCGCACATGGTCAATTACTGCGGGGTCGGTGAGTTCTGCCGACCAATCTTCTCCGCGCTGCTGGGCATCCTTGGCGTTTAAGTGCTGGGCGCGCCATTTGGCACACCACGTCAGCGACCAAAGCCAGGTGGCCCGGCGGCAGGCGACCAGGGTGTCGGTATCTGGAGACTCGTCCATGGCGGCTTGCCAGCGGCGGTAAAAATGAATCACGTCACTTAGCGATAGCTCGGCTTGGCTGTTGAGGTCCCAAGTAGTCGAGGTGTAAAGGCTGGTGTGAGCAAGATCGATACCCGGCAGGCCGTAGCGACACTTCTCTAAATCCACCAACACCGCGCGGCCATCGTCGCGGATTAAGAAGTTGCCAGGGTGTGTGTCAAAGCTAATCAATGTCGGAGTGGCACCGCTTAGGCGAGGGGGAAGTAAATCCAGCTCCTGTTTAATGCGTTGAGTGACTTTGCTCGACAGTTGCGCATCGCCCAACCAGTTAGCCTGCTGGCGCACTTCATCTACCATCGCTTGCCACGGGTCTTTAGGCGCAAGCAGCGGTGCCCGTGCGGCTTCGCTGAGCAGCGGCTGGCTATGTAAGCTGGCTAGGGCATCAGCAATGGCAGGCAGGTCTTCTGGCAATTTGGCCAAGCGGCCACGGATAGCTTCGACCAGCAGCCCGCCACGGGGTAATGCCTCGCTCGGCGGCAGGGTGTCATAAAGTGCTGGCGTGTGCCCGCCAGGACTAGAGCGTTGGTAACAGGCGGTCTGATAGGCAATATTCTCTTCAGCCGGCAGGTTCATCTGGCTCTGCTTAGGCAGCCGCGCCACCCAGTCATCGCCATTGCTGCGATGAAGCCATACATGGTCGTGGGCAAGCCCCGTATCCGCCATTGGCGAGAGCTCACGGTAGGTTATTCCTGCTCGCTTAAGTTCGGTCGCCAGCGACTTTAATCGCGCCTCAATAGGGGTTGGCATAGAGCTATCCGTGTCGTTTCTAAATGAGCGATGCCACTTAGTGGCCTTGGTTGCACCCACCTTACATTGATAACGGCCAATCGGTGCTAACGGTCTGGCGTTGGACCGTACGCTAGAGCTCAAAAAGAAGAGCAGTTGATTTGCAACATTAGTCGTAGTGTTTTTAGGTTCAGTACCCAGATTTATTGCTGAAAGCGTGGGGTGGTGAATTTTTTTTATTTTAGAATCAATCATGTATAGCGTTAAAACAATGTATCAGTGTTTCCGGTAAATTTAATTTAGGTGTGCCACTATGTGAGCAGTAAGTATTCTATTTGACTTATTAGGCTGCTAGTTTCTAATGTTGAAAATATTTAGAGCGCCATGAGCAATCGAGTTGTGAAAACTAAAGCAAAGCCGGTTGGCACCCAGACGTTACTGCGTGGGTTAGAGTTGCTCCAGTGTGTTGGGCAAGGTTTAACAACCACGAAGGAACTGACGGACGCATTAGACGTTCCGCGTAGTACGGTGACGCGCACGCTCGCAAGCCTAGTGTCGGAAGGTTATCTCTACCAAGTTCCGTATCGTGGCTATTTCCTAGGTGCTCGACTGATTGAGCTGGGCCAGCTTGCCTCAGAACAAGTGCCGCTGGTCGATATCGCACGCCCTTATCTTGAGTCCTTGGCTGAGATAACCCGGGATACCGTGCATTTTGGAATTTGCGATGGAAAAGAAGTGGTGTACCTCGACAAGCTTTCCGGAATGCGCGGCGCTGAGATGCGCTCCCGCATTGGCGTGCGCATGCCTGCATTAGTGACGGGAATGGGCAAGGCTATAGTGTCCAAGCTAGATGAATCCCAATGGCCTTTTTTCTATTCGGCGGCGCAAGAGGTTCAAGCGAATGATGGTGAGCGCCCTTCTTTACGTTCCTACGCCGAGGTAGCTGAAGACTTGCGCGCATCGGGTAAGCGCGGGTGGACCTATGATTGGGAAGAAAATGAATATGGCATCCGCTGCGTGGCGGCACCTATCTGCGCTCCTTCGGGGGGCATGGCTGCCATTAGCGTAACCAGCGTGATCAGTTTTATGCCTGAAGAGCGTATGAAAGCGCTAGGCCCCGACATCAAGGCAACTGCGGACGCGATCTCTCAGGCGCTCAATGGGCCATAAGCGTAATGGCTTAAAAAACTTTGGTTTATACCCCGGTGGGCGATGTGATGAATACGTCAGCCCTGACGCAACGAATTGTTAGGCTAGGAGAAGAGAAAGTGGATGCACTGGTATATACCGGCCCCAAAAATGTCGAGGTACGTGACGTGCCCGTTCCTGAGCCCCGCCAAGGGTCCATAAAGGTTCGCATGGCTTTCTGCGGTATCTGTGGCACTGACATCGGTATCTTTTCCGGCAAACACCCCAGGGCGAAGGCACCCTTAATACTGGGACACGAGTTCGTTGGCCGAGTTGATCAGTGCAGTGATCATTCACGCTTTCAGCCGGGTGACCGAGTCGTGGCTTACCCGTTGATCTCGTGTGGCGAGTGTTATGCCTGCCGCAATGGCACGCCGCATGTGTGCGCCAATCTGCGACTGATTGGGATTGATCAGGATGGTGGCCTTACAGACCATGTGTGGATTGATGAAAGCGTGCTCTTCAAAGTGCCCGACACCTTAAGCGACAGGATAGCAGCACTTGTTGAACCCCTTGCCGTGGTGGTGCGCGCACTGCACCAGGCGCGTTTTGAGCTTGGTCAAAACGCTGTGGTAATGGGGGCGGGGCCGATTGGGTTATTGACGGCTATCGCTCTTCGCCATGCGGGTGCCTCAAAAATTCTCATTTCAGATGTTGATCAGGGGCGTCTAGACCTATGCCGTCATCTTGGCTTCGACACCGTCGATGTACGCAGCGAAAGCCTTATCGAGCGTGTGTATGAGGCCACTCACAACGATGGTGCAGACACGGTGTTTGAGTGTTCTGGCGTTGAGAGTGCTGCCTTAGAAATGACCCAAGTTGTCCGTGTCGGTGGCACCATTTGCCTAACGGCTACTCATAAAAATGCCCATGCCGTTCAACTGATTGATGTGAATTTTAAAGAGTTAACGCTGGTCGGTTCGCGCGTCTACACCAAGAGCGAGTTCGGTAGCGCGGTGGCATTGGCCGAAGTATTAGCGCATGAGTTAGAGCACGTTATTACGCAGACAGTGCCGCTTTCAGACTCAGCCAAGGTTTTCGACATGATCGCGGATCCTTCACAAAATACTGTCAAAATACTGGTGGATTGCCAACGATGAGCTTATTTGATTTGACCGGCCGTAAAGCGATTGTGACTGGCGGTACGCGCGGCTTAGGCCGCGGCATGGCTGAGGCGCTGCTTGATGCTGGTGCAGAGGTGCTGATTGTCGGTGCCTCAGAAAGTGCGGTGACAGTGGCGGCTGAACTTACTGCACAGGGCCAACAGTGCCAAGGGCTAGCGATTGACCTGTCCGATACTGATGCCCGCAGCACAGGGTTTGCTAAAGCGCTTCACATGTTGGGTGGGCAGCTGGATATTCTCGTCAATGCTGCGGGGGTCCAGAAGCGTCATCAGTCGGAAGATTTCCCTGTCAGCGAATTTGAAGAAGTGCTGTCAGTAAATCTCACGGCTGTGTTTGAACTTTCACAGCTAGCGGGCCGAGTGATGCTCCAGCAAGGTCATGGGAAAATTATTAACATTGCCTCGCTATTATCGTTCTTCGGCGGTTATACCGTCCCTGCATACGCGGCCAGCAAGGGCGGGGTGATGCAGTTAACCAAAGCACTGTCGAATGAATGGGCTGCTAAAGGCATTAACGTCAATGCGATTGCTCCAGGCTATATGGCCACAGACATGAACACGGCATTGCTTGCTGACGAAAAACGCAACGCTGAAATTACCGCTCGAATCCCAGCTCAGCGCTGGGGCACAGAAGACGATATGAAGGGGCCATTACTTTTCCTGGCCTCTGATGCTTCAAATTACGTCCATGGCGCTATTTTGCCAGTGGACGGCGGATATTTAGGTCGTTAAAGGGTTGTTATAAATGAACATTGTATTTTCTGATTTGGATCACGCTAATCACGATGTTGAGGCGGCCATTTTTCGTGAGGCGGGGTTTGATGTGCCGTTGCTTGCGTGCCGCAGTGAAGATGACCTCATCGCGCACGTCGCTGATGCTGATATCGTACTCAATCAGTACGCCCCCTTTACGCGCCGTGTCTTTCAGGCACTGCCGCGTCTAAAGCAGATTATCCGCTATGGTGTCGGCGTCAATAATGTTGACTTGGCAGCTGCCAGCGAGGCAGGGGTACAGGTATGCAACGTGCCTGATTATGGCATGCACGAAGTGTCTGACCACGCCATTGCGCTGACATTGGCACTCTTACGCCGAATCGTGCCCATGAACGCAGCATCCCATGCCGGGCGCTGGGAATATGCTGAAGCCATCCCTATTCGCCGGCAAACCACCCTGACGGTTGGGTTGATCGGCCTGGGGCGCATTGGCCGCTTATATGCGACCAAGATGCATGCGTTGGGTTTCAACGTGATTGGCTATGATCGCTTTTACACGCCCAATAAAGACGATGGCACCGACTTTATTAGGGCCGTTTCACTTGATGAGCTCTACCCGCAGGCCGACGTAGTGGCGGTGTTTTGTCCGTTAACCGATGAGACCCACCACCTGATCGACAGCGCTGCGTTAAACAATTTTAAGCAGGGTGCCTACCTGATCAATACTTCCCGCGGTGGCATCATTGATGAAAATGCGTTGGCGGAAGCTCTGGCGTCCCAGCATTTAGCCGGGGCCGCGTTAGACACCACCGAGCAGGAACCTTTACCCAAAGATAGTCCGCTATGGGATAAGCCAAGCTGCCTGATTACCCCGCACATGGCGTGGTATTCAGAAGATGCGGCAGAGGAGTTAAAACGCAAAGTAGCCCAAGAAGCCGTGCGTTTTGCGCGGGGTGAGCCCATTAACTGGCCTGTTAACACACCTGCATAAACAAGCGCTTATTAGATTCTACATTTGGCGTTTAAAGCGCAGTAGCCGGGCGAATTGCCCTCAAATAACCAACAATACCCACAAGGATTAACGCATGCTTAAACTCTCAATGCCCCCGCTTTCACTTCTTAAGGTGGCCGTGGTCACTGCCGCTATCGCCCTTGTTCCGGCTGTCTCTCAGGCGGAAACATTGCGCATGGCCAACGTTACATCAACATCAGCAAAAGAGGCCGGCGTCGAGTTCCAACGTCTGCTTGAAACAGCAACGGATGGCGAATTAGAAGTTAATCTATTCCCGGACAACCAGCTAGGTGATGACCGCGTGATCACTGAAAGCACAATTTTCGGTGATATTGATATCGGTATCTCTTCGACCAGTCCATTGGCAAGCCTGTTTCCAGATCTCTACTTGTTTGATTCGCCTTTTTTGTTTCTGACGTCAGAGCAGACTTACGACGCTCTGGACGGTGAGGTCGGCCAGAACATTCTTGAGTCGCTTGAAAGTAAAGGGCTGAAAGGGCTGGCGTTCTGGGAAAATGGCTTCCGTAACTTTACCGTTAATGGAACAGACGTTGTCGAACCGACGGACGTGGAAGGTTTGAAAGTACGCACAATGGAAAATGAAGTCCATTTAGCTGCATGGAGAGCCTTTGGCGCTAATCCAACGCCAATGGCCTTTACTGAACTGTTCACAGCACTGCAGCAAGGTACGGTAGACGCCCAAGAAAACCCACTGGGTATTATTGACAGCAATCGCTTTCAAGAGGTCCAGGATCACGTAACGCTGACACAGCATGTTTATACGCCTTACATCGTGTTTATGAATCTCGAACGATACAACGCTTTAGATTCAGATGAGCAACAAGCGCTACAAGACGCGATGAAAGAAGCGACTGCCTTCCAACGTGAGCGCTCACAGGAACTAGAAACCGATATTCTGGCTAATTTCGACGAGCAGGGCATTACTGTCACCACCTTGACTCAAGAACAGAAGCAACCTTGGCAACAAGCGGTTATCGATGCCGAGATCTATGAGCTTGTGAAATCGAAAATGAACAATCCAGAATACTTAGATCAGTTGCTAGATAAATAATTTAAGCGATGCATTGATCTCGATGATATATCCGGACGCGCCTGCTCAACTTGAGCAGGCGCGTCTAGGTATGTAGGTACTAATGAAAATGCTCGCTGCTAAGAAGGGAAGGTAAGCGGATGAAAGTTCTGAAGTGGCTTGATGAGTACGCAGAGATCTCGATCTGTGTGGCGCTCTTATCGGCAATGACGCTGATCCTAGCTGTACAAGTATTTATGCGTTATGTCATGGGGGCTTCTCTATCTTGGTCGGAAGAGCTCGCTCGTTACCTGTTTATCTGGTTGATTTACCTAGGTATCAGCTTTGGTGCACGGCAGATGCGACATATCAAAATTGACGCGGCCTTAAAGCTGTTTCCTAGTGGCATGAGGCCTGGGGTCGTGATACTGGGTGATATTCTATTTTTATTCTTTGCTCTTTATGTGGTTTGGACATCCTGGTCGGTTATTGAGCGCCAATTAATGTTGGGGCAAACATCGCCTGCAATCGGTGTGCCTATGTGGATAGTCTACGCGGCGCCATTTGTCGGCTTTGCTCTCACGGCAATGCGACAGTTGCAGGCTATTACTTGGCGATTAAAACACCCAAATGCTGGGCTAGAAGAGGATATTTAATATGACTGCTACAGTTCTCTTCGCCAGCTTAGTCATTCTCTTGATCCTGAATGTACCTGTCGGGATTGCTATAGGCCTTTCTTGTGTTGTAACGATACTAACGTTTGGTACGTTATCGGATCTTTATGTGGCGCAAACATTGGTATCGGCCACTGATAGCTTCCCTATCATGGCGATTCCTTTGTTTATTCTTGCTGGCGATTTAATGGGGGCAGGAGGTGTTTCACGGCGCATTCTTGATGTAGCGTCTGCCTTTTTTGGTCGCTTCACGGGCGGCTTGGCCATCGTGACGGTCATCGTCTGCATGTTCTTTGCGGCTGTCTCAGGCTCTGGGCCAGCAACAGTTGCCGCCGTTGGCTCCATGGTTATTCCGACCATGCTTAAGGCTGGGTATTCTAAGTCATTCGTATTGGCGTTGGTTGCGGCTGCAGGCAGTATTGGCGTAATTATACCGCCTTCAATTCCGATGGTGCTCTACGGTGTTTCTACCGGCACCTCGATTTCCAACCTTTTTCTTGGCGGTATTTTGCCAGGCCTGTTGATTGGCGCAGTGCTTATTTTATATGCCTATTTTTACTCAAAAAAAATGGGGTGGAAAGGCAATGGGGAGAAGTTTGATGCTCGCAAAACGCTATCTCTGATTTGGGACGCTAAGTGGGCGTTGCTGAACCCGGTGATTATTCTCGGTGGTATCTACGCGGGTGTCTTTACGCCTACAGAAGCGGCTGCCGTTGCGGCAGTATATGCGTTTATCTGTGGCGTTATTATCCATCGCGAATTATCCCCCCGCGATATTTTTAAGACCATTGCCGGTTCATGTGCTACCACCGGGACTGTAATGGTGATCCTTGGCTGTGCTTCAACGTTTGCACGTATTCTGACTATTGAACAGATTCCGGCGATGATTGCTGATGCCATGTTGCAACTCCCTGTGAGCCCTATGATCCTAATGCTCGTTATTCTTCTGCTTCTGCTGCTTGTCGGTTGCGTTATGGATACAACCCCGGCAATTTTGGTGTTATCGCCTATTCTTTTCCCGGTTGCTATACAAATGGGCATCGACCCCGTGCATTTCGGTATTATTATGGTGGTCAACTTGGCAATTGGCTTTATTACGCCGCCGTTGGGAATTAATCTTTTCGTGGCTGCTCGAATAGGTAATACGTCACTGGGAACTGTCATTCGTGGCATCGTACCGTTCGTAATTGCGATGATTATGTGCTTGCTTATAATCACCTATGTCCCTGCTCTGTCAACCGTGCTGTTAACGCTATTTGGTTAGCATTAACGGCCTCGCGTTGTTCATAGCAAAACGGCACCTTATCGGTGCCGTTTTTGTCTTCACTATTGTCACTTCTTGCCTTATAGCGCTGAAATCTTGGCCTGCTGCTCTTGGAGCAGTTTTTTTGATGCCTGGAATTCAGCCAGCTTGCCGCGCTCTTTATCTACCACTGCTACTGGGGCTTTGGCGATAAAGCCATCGTTGCCAAGCTTCTTCTCGATGCCGCCGATCAGCTTGTCCTGCTTCTCGATCTCTTTACTAAGGCGGGCGATTTCAGCGTCTTTATCGATCAGATCCGCCATCGGCACCAGTACTTCCATATCACCCACCAACTGTGTGGCTGAGAGAGGGGCGTCGTCCGCGTTTTCAAGCCAGGTAACGCTTTCCAACTTGGCGAGTTTGGACAGGAAGCGACGATTGCTCTCCAGGCGCTCGGCGTCTTCGGGCTTGCCTTTGGTGAGTAGCACGTCAAGCGGTTTGCCGGGAGCGATGTTCATCTCGGCGCGGATGTTACGCACAGCGATGATGACGCCTTTCAGCCACTCGATATCCAGGCTGGCCTGATCGTCGATTTTGCTCTCGTCAGCTTCTGGCCACGCTTGCAGCATGATCGAGGCATTTTCACCCATGTACACGCCGGCCAAAGGCGAAACGCGTTGCCAAATCTCTTCGCTGATATAGGGCATCATCGGGTGAGCAAGGCGCAGTATGGCTTCGAGTACGCGGACCAGCGTGCGACGCGTTCCTCTTTTTGCTTCTGCCGTGGCGTTTTCGTCCCACAGTACCGGCTTAGAAAGCTCCAGGTACCAGTCGCAGTACTCGTTCCAGACGAAATCATACAACGCCTGGGAGGCGTGGTCGAAACGGTACTCGTCCATCGCCTTGGTAACCTGGGCTTCGGTTTTCTGCAGCTGCGAGATAATCCAGCGGTCGGCCAGGGAGAGCTCTACGTCGCTACCATCTGTACCGCAATCTTCGCCTTCGGCGTTCATCAGCACGTAGCGTGAGGCGTTCCACAACTTGTTACAGAAATTGCGGTAACCGTCCAGGCGGTTCATATCAAACTTGATATCGCGCCCGGTAGTGGCTTGGGAAAGGAACGTAAAGCGCAGCGCATCGGTGCCGTGGGCTTCAATGCCGTCTTTAAACTCATCCTTAGTGGCTTTGGCAATCGCCTTGGCCTGTTTCGGCTGCATCATATTGCCGGTACGCTTTTCGAGCAGCGCCTCCAGGCTGATCCCGTCGATCAAGTCGATAGGATCGAGCACGTTGCCCTTGGATTTGGACATCTTCTGGCCCAGACCATCGCGTACCAAGCCGTGCACATAAACCGTCTTAAATGGCACCTCTTTGGTGAACTTCAGGGTCATCATGATCATCCGGGCTACCCAGAAAAAGATGATGTCAAAGCCAGTGACCAGCACGCTGGAGGGGTGAAAGGTCTCAAGCTCCGGCGTTTTTTCCGGCCAGCCTAAGGTACCAAACGTCCACAGGCCCGAACTAAACCAGGTGTCGAGTACGTCTTCGTCCTGTGTCAGCACGACATCGGGTTCAAGGGCGTGCTTCTCGCGCGCTTCTGCTTCGCTGCGGGCAACGTACACATTGCCTTCGGCGTCGTACCAGGCGGGAATGCGGTGGCCCCACCAAAGCTGACGGGAAATACACCAATCCTGCAGGTCACGCATCCAGGCAAAGTACATGTTTTCGTAGTTTTTAGGCACGAACTGGATGTCGCCGTTCTCCACCGCCTCGATAGCGGGCTTGGCGAGGCTTTCCACCGCCACAAACCACTGGTCGGTAAGCAACGGCTCAATGACATCGCCAGAGCGATCGCCATAGGGCAGGGTGTTGTTAACGGCTTCGACTTGCTCCAGCAGGCCAAGGGCATCCATATCGGCAACGATCTGCTTGCGCGCTTCAAAGCGGTCAAGCCCTGCGTACTTGGCGGGCAGCGTGGCGTCTTCGTCGGGCTGGGGCTGGCCTTTAAGATTAAAAATCTCAGCTTGCTCAAGGATCGTCGCATCTTTGGAGAAGACGTTGATCAGCAGATGGTTCTGACGCTTGCCGACTTCATAGTCATTAAAGTCATGAGCCGGGGTGATCTTGACGCAGCCGGAGCCTTTCTCCATATCGGCATGTTCATCAGCAACGACCGGAATACGGCGGCCTACCAGCGGCAGCTCGATAAATTTGCCGACCAGTGAGGCGTAGCGTTCATCTTCTGGGTTGACCGCTACACCGGTATCGCCCAGCAGCGTTTCCGGGCGAGTGGTGGCGACCACGACGTAATCCTTACCGTCGGCGGTTTTAACGCCGTCCGCTAGCGGGTAGCGGAAGTGCCAGAAGCTGCCCTGCTGCTCTTTATTTTCCACTTCCAAATCAGAAATGGCGGTGTGCAGGGTAGGATCCCAGTTCACTAGGCGCTTGCCACGGTAGATCAGCTTCTCTTCATGCAGGCGTACGAAGACTTCTTGAACCGCTTTATAGAAGCCGTCGTCCATGGTGAAGCGTTCGCGGCTCCAGTCGACGCTGGCGCCCATGCGGCGCAGCTGACGAGTAATGTGGCCGCCGGACTCTTCCTTCCACTCCCACACTTTATCGATAAACGCATCGCGGCCGAGGTCGTGGCGGGTTTTGCCCTCTTCGGCGGCAATTTTACGCTCCACCAGCATCTGCGTGGCGATACCGGCGTGGTCGGTGCCTACCTGCCACAGGGTGTTGTTGCCCTGCATCCGCTTCCAGCGCGTCAGGGTGTCCATAATGGTGTCCTGGAACGCGTGACCCATGTGCAGGCTGCCGGTCACGTTGGGCGGTGGAATCATGATCGAAAAGGGCTCGCCCTGGCCGGAAGGGGCGAAACGGTTGTCGGCCTCCCAGCGCTCGTACCAGCGGGTTTCGATCTGTTCGGGTTGGTAGGTCTTTTCCATGGAGAGTCGGCTCACGGCTGGCAAAAAATGTGAAATTGTATAGCGCGAGAGTATACAGCGTGAGTGCCGGGGGCGTCAGGTGCTACTCACGCGCGTTGTTAATGTTAACGGTTGCCGCGCACCGTCTTTACAAGGTGCTGATGCGAAGAAAAACCGCGCATGGCGATGAGCCCCAGGATAGGACCCGGCAATAACCACCAGATCACCGCCAGCGACTGGCTCGACCACAACGCGGTAACCAGCGCAATCGAAGGAATGGTGAGTCCGAAGCCGATAGCGTTCATCATCGCCAGCGCTGCCCCCAGTCGCTCGGCTGGGGCGGTGGCCGATGCCAGCGCTGAAAACTGAGCAGAATCGGCAATCACGCTAACGCCCCATACGCCGAGAAGCGCCAGCAGCAGCCAGGGCGATGCGCTGCCCAAAAGCGGATATACCAAACACAGCGCACCAGAGGTTGCTAACGCCACGCAGGCCACGCGGTCGCTGCCAATGTGACGGCTCCATTTGCCCGCGAGTACGCAGCCGGGCAAGCCTAACGCAATCACGGCAAAGCTTAGCCATGGCTGGGCGCCGTTGGCAGCGCCAAGACGTTCCAATTCCCTAGCGACCAGAAACGGCACCAGCGCCCACAGCGCATACAGCTCCCAACAATGGCCGAAATAACCTAGCGCTGCGGCGCGAAAACGTGGCTGTTTAAACGCGGCCAGCCCTGCCCAGGGGCGCCCGCTTTTGGCGGTGGCCGGGAGGTGCGGGCCAACACCCAGTTTGAAAATCATTAGTGCGGCGACCAGCGCCAACAATGAGGCCAGCAGCAGCGGCCACTGCCAGGGCAGGTGCAGCGTTAACCCGCGTAGCAGGTGCGGCGAGGCAATGCCCAAGGTCAGCATGCCCACCAGCCAACCCAGCGCTGCCCCGGCGTGGCTGGGGGTCCAGCTCACCACCAATTTCATGCCCAGCGGATAGATGCCCGCCAGGCAGAGGCCGGTCGCAAAGCGCGCCACGGCTGCCAGCGTGACGCTCTCTGCAACGCCGATAAAGGCGGCGTTGATCAGAGCGCCGAGCACGGCAGAAATCGCAAACAGATGACTGGCGCGCACACGGTCGGCAATGCCGGTGGTGGCAATCAGCAGGGTGCCGGTAATAAACCCCGCCTGCACCGCAATCGTCAACAAGCCCAAATCACTTTCGCTAAGGCCCACGGCCTCCTGCAGCGCCAAGCCAACGCCGTTGACACTAAACCACAGCGAAGTGCCGAACAGTTGGGCGATGACGATAACGGCCAGGGGAGTGCGGGCTAAAAAGGTGTGAAACTGCATGGGCGCTCTCGTGTGTTGAGTTATTGTTGTTAATAAATTAGTTAACCGAGCTTATGCGGCACGACCTCATGGCCCATTTCTTTATAGCGCTGCCAGCAGGCGCGCTTGGCGACCAGCACTTGTTGGTGCTGATTGATGATCTCGGCGATTCGCGCGTAGCGCTCTACACCTTCGGGAATATCGGGGTGCAAATTAAGCAGGGCGGTTTCTTCCGTGGGCACCGGCAGCTGCTGCCAGCCTAGCGTGATCGGTACGCTGGCGGCCATTTCGCTATCTTCCAGGGCGTGGGGTAAATAGGCGTCCGGGCGAAAATTCCACAGCGCGCTATCGGCCTGCTCGGCGAGGGCTCTGTCTTCGCAGTGCAGATGCAGGCGGTAGCCTTTACGCCAGATGGTCTCGGCCAGTTTGCAGGCAAACTGCAAGCGCGCCTCCAAGGTCGTATCGGGCAGAATATAGAAATCAATACGTGCCATCGGCGGCTCCAGCGATTGCAGATAAATGTACTACTTACAAACAGCGCCGCCGCAAACGTTGCGGCGGCGTTGAACGGTGAAGCGTTGGTTTTAAACCCGCTTAAACCAGCTGGGTTAGCCAGCCGTACTTATCTTCACTGCGGCCGTACTGCAGGTCGAGCAGTTTGGTACGGATGCGCATGGCGATTTCATTGTTGCCGCCCGCGGTGAGCTTGATACGCTCGTTTTCAGTGACCAGTTCACCGACCGGAGTGATGACCGCGGCGGTACCGCAGGCAAACACTTCGGTGATCTCGCCGGACGCCGCGCCTTCGCGCCACTCGTCAATACTAATAGCGCGCTCTTCCGGCGTTAGACCTTCATCTTTGGCCAACGTGAGAACGGAGTTGCGCGTCACGCCTTCGAGAATGGTGTCGGTCAGGCGCGGGGTCACCAAACGGCCGTCTTTGAAGACGAAGAACAGGTTCATGCCGCCCAGCTCTTCCACCCACTTGTTTTCAGCGGCATCGAGAAACGCAACCTGACCACACTGATGAGCTTCGGCCTCTTTCTGCGCGGCTAATGAGGCCGCATAGTTACCGCCACATTTAGCAAAGCCGGTGCCGCCTGCGGCTGCACGCTTGTAGTTCGAGGAGAGCCAGATCGACACCGGGGCAATGCCGCCTTTGAAATAAGCTGCCGCCGGGGAGGCGATCACATAGTAGTCGACTTCCTGTGACGGACGTACGCCCAGGAAGGCTTCCGAGGCGATCATGAACGGACGCAGGTAGAGGCTGCACTCATCAGAGGCGCTGGCAGGCGTGGGTACCCACGCCTGATCCTGGGCCAGTAGCGCTTTCAGCGAGCCAATGAAATCGTCATCGGATAGTTCTGGCAGCGCCAAGCGGCGGGCGCTGCGGCGGAAGCGCTCGGCGTTTTTCTCGGGGCGGAACGTCCAAATCGAGCCGTCAGCATGACGGTAGGCTTTGATGCCCTCAAAAATCTCCTGGCCGTAATGCAGCACTGAGGAGGCGGGATCGAGCGTCAATGGGCCGTAAGGGCGCACCTGATGGCCGTGCCAGTCGGCGTCCACAGTCCAACGAATATGGGCCATGTGGTCGGTAAAGTAGCGACCAAAACCGGGGTTTTTAAGGATGTTTTCACGGATCTCATCGGCCGTCGGCTGGTTGGACGGCAGTATTTCAAAACGCGATTCTGACTGGTTATCTGAAGCTGTGGGCACGGCGTGTTGTCTCCGCTAGAGCCAGACCCCGAAGGGCAAAAGTAAGCAATGTGTGTAGTACAGCGTGTGCTCAAGGACAGTGCGCACGCTCATGTGTTCAGGTTTAACGGTTGCCGCGCTGAAAGGCAACCGTTGAACGAGGGATCGTGGTGCCGAGTGGTGATATTAGCCGTCGCTGTTTTCTACTTGGGCATCGGTTTCACGGTCCAACAGGTACTGGGTTAACAGCCCAACAGGCCGGCCGGTGGCGCCTTTTTGCTTGCCTGAATGCCAGGCGGTACCGGCGATATCCAGGTGTGCCCAGGGGAAATGATCGGCAAAGCGCGATAAAAAGCACGCGGCGGTAATCGTACCTGCGGGGCGGCCGCCAATGTTGGCCAGATCGGCAAAGTTGGAATCCAACTGCTCTTGGTATTCATCCCACAGCGGCAGGTGCCAGGCGCGATCCCATGCCCCTTCGCCTGCATCCAGCAGATCCAGCGCTAGGTCGTCGTCGTTGGAGAGCAGGCCGGTAGCGTGATGGCCCAGGCCGACAATTACTGCGCCGGTAAGAGTGGCGATATCGACCACGCTGGCGGGAGTAAAACGCTCGGCGTAGGTCAGCGCGTCGCACAGTACCAGACGGCCTTCGGCGTCGGTATTGAGTACTTCGACGGTCAGCCCTTTTAGCGTTTTGATGATATCGCCGGGCTTGGTGGCGCGGCCGTCGGGCATGTTTTCGGCGGCGGCGACGATAAACACCAGATTGAGCTTCGGCTTGATATCCAACACTGCTTTGACGGTGCCGAATACGCTGGCAGCGCCGCACATGTCGAATTTCATTTCGTCCATGCCTTCGCCGGGCTTGAGCGAAATACCGCCGGTATCAAAGGTTATGCCTTTGCCGATCAGCACATGTGGGGCTTCATCGACGTTGTCGGCGCCTTGGTACTTCATAACGATCAGGCGTGTCGGTTCCTTACTGCCGCGCCCTACAGAAAGCAGCGAGCCTGCACCCAGGGCTTCCAGCGCTTCTTCATCGAGAATGTCGACCTCAAGTGCGCCCTTTGAATCGCGGCCCAGCTGCTCTGCCTGCTCGGCTAAGTAGCGAGGCGTGCAGATATTAGCAGGCAGGTTGCCCAAGGTACGCGTGTAGTTGATGCCCTGACCAATCGCGTTGCCTATTAAGGCGCCCTGCTTAACCTGCGAAACCGCGTCGGAATCGCTTATCATTAACGTCAGCTTGGCTAGGCTGAGGGCCGGTGCGGGCGATGATTTGAACTGATCAAAGCGATAAATGGCCCGCTCAGCCGCTTCCATCACCTTGCGCGCTTTCCAGGCCGGGTCGCGGTCCGCGAGTGGCACATCGCCGAATACCACGCTCGCTTCATCGATAGGCAGTTTGACTAACGCTGCCATGGCCGCATCCAGCGCCTTGATAAAGGCTGCTTCCTGGCATTTTTCGCGCTCACCCAAGCCCACTAGCAAGATGCGCTCAGCGCCCAGGCCCGGTGCAAAGGGCACCAATTGCACATTGCCCAGTGCGGCGTCAAAGTCACCGCGTTCCAGCAATTGGCCAATCAGGCGCTCGCTGGCGTCGTCCAGTTTGGCAACGGTGGGCAGAAGATCGCTACCTTTGAAAACCGGTACCAAAAGGCATGCCGTTTCGGTTTTGGCCGGGTTCGCAGTCTGAACGGAAAATTCCATGACGGCTCCAACAAGACAAGCAACGAGGGAATCGGGATAATGCCCCGTTGCTTTTGATTGTGAAAA
Organism: Vreelandella indica; assembly: GCF_037070225.1. Classification (NCBI taxonomy): domain Bacteria; kingdom Pseudomonadati; phylum Pseudomonadota; class Gammaproteobacteria; order Oceanospirillales; family Halomonadaceae; genus Vreelandella; species Vreelandella indica. The sequence continues at coordinate 21,179 of NZ_JBANSO010000007.1, read as the reverse complement.
GGGACTGAGAATAATTTGTTTAGTGTACCCAAGCCATTCGCTTATTGCATGGCATCCTGCACGACTAGCCGGAGAGCGCGTTGATTTTATTTCGATATCTAACTCGCGAAGTGTTACTCACCATGTCGGCGGTCGCTGGCATCCTGTTGCTGGTGATCATGGGCAGCCGCTTTATCCGCTATTTCTCGGACGCAGCGGAAGGCGATATTCCAGTCACCATGTTAGGCAGCCTAATGATGTTTCACCTGCCCGGCTTTATGGAACTGATTTTACCGCTGTCGTTTTTTCTGGGCATCCTGCTGGCCTATGGGCAGCTCTACATGAACAGCGAGATCACCGTGATGGTCGCTTGCGGGATGAGCCCTACGCGGCTGTTGAAAGTGACCCTGCTACCCGCCAGCGTGGTAGCAGTGCTGGTCGGTATTTGCAGTCTGTGGCTGACACCCTATGGCGCGCTGCAAACTGAAACCGCGCTGGAAGAGCAGCGTAGCCGCCTGGATGTTTCCGTTCTGGCGCCGGGGCGCTTTCAGGAGTTTGGGGGTGGTCGTACCGCTTACATTGGTGGCTTTTCCAGCGATGGCACGGAAATGCAGGATGTGCTGGTGCACGAGCAGAACCAGTTGGGTGATGAAGGCACCCATGACTACGTGACCCGCGCTGCATCGGGCTTTCAGGAAACGCGGCTTGAAACCGGTAGCCGCTTTCTGGTGCTGGATGACGGCGAGCGTTACGGGGTGACGCCAGGCGATAAGAGCGCCGAGCGGCTCACCTTTGAGCGCTATACGCTGCGCCTGGGGCTGAATCGTGACCGGCAGGAGCTCGATTCTCTGGAGTACGCGACCACGCCCGCGCTATGGAATAATCCAAGCCCTCGTGCCCAGGCTCAATGGCAGTGGCGTGCGGGGCTGCCTTTAATGGTCTTTGTACTGGCCTTAATGGCGCAGCCGCTTTCCCGTGTCAATCCTCGCCAGGGGCGCTTTGGCAAACTGCTGCCCGCGGTCTTTTTATATGTTGCGTATCTTAGCCTGTTGCTGGCGGTGGTCGATGCGATTGGCAGCGGTACTTGGTCCAGTATGCTGGGTGTATGGCCGGTACATGGGCTGTTCTTGGGGTTGGGCCTGCTAATGCTGTGGCGCTCGCAACGTAAGGGGATGCGCTAATGTTGCTTGACCGTCTCGATCGTTATATCGCCCGCAACGTGCTGGCGGCCATTATCGTCGTTCAGTTTGTGCTGCTCGGTTTGGATATTACCATTGCCTATATCGATGACTTAGGTGATGTACAGGCGGGCTACACTGCTCTGGACGCGTTGGTTTACCTGCTAATGCGCACGCCCTGGCGCTTCTATCAATATGCGCCGGTGGCAGTGTTAATCGGCGCGCTGATTGGTTTGGGCAGCATGGCCTCCAGCAACGAGCTCACCGTTATGCGCGCCGCTGGGCGTTCGTTGGCGCGCATTGTGTGGGGCGTGATGAAGCCGGTGCTAGTAGTAGTAGTTGTAGTGCTGTTAGTCACCGAGTATGTCAGCCCGCGCACCGAGCAGTATGCCGAGGCATGGCGGCTGGAAAAAGTACAGGGCGAAGGCGCCATGCTGACCAGTCGCAGTGGCTGGCAGATTGAGGGCGACAGTGTTTACCGTTTTGGGGCGATCCGTGCGGATAACGTGGTGCTTGATTTAACCCGCTATCGTTTTGATGATCGCCAGCTAGTCGAAGCCACTTACGCCCAGCGTGCACGCTGGGAAGGCGATGCGTGGCGGTTGGAAAATGTGGCTACCACTCGCATTTTCGACGATCGCACTGAGTCGGACCAATCGGCAAGCATGGGTTGGGATACTGCGTTTACCCCCACTCAGTTGGAGCGATTGCTGCGCGATATCGAGAGCCAGGCACCCAGCGAGCTATGGGCTTATGCCCAGTTCCTTGAGGAACAGAACCTGCAGAATGACCAAGCGCTGCTGTATTTTTGGCAGAAGATGCTGATGCCACTCACCATGGGCTCACTAGTGCTGATTGCCGCCTCCTTTGTGTTTGGCCCGCTGCGCACCGTGGCCGCAGGTACGCGCGTGTTTTACGGCGTGGTCACCGGGCTGAGCTTCAAGTATGTGCAGGATCTGCTGGCGCCCGCCTCGACGATTTTTGGTTTTTCCCCCGTGTGGGCCGTGCTGGTGCCAACATTGGCGTGTGCCGGGGTAGGGATCTACTTTCTACGTCGCAACGGTTAGGCGTAGTTTGCTAAGCCAAAAAATTTCATCACCGCCAAGTGGCAAGCAAGAACTAATAAGAGAGAACTATGCGAATACGACGCTTTGCTCAGTTGGACAGCGTATGGCCAGCGGGTCTTGGACGCCGCCTGGGTGCCATGCTTTATGACGGCTTTCTGGTCACCGCCATCTGGATCGCGGTGACCGTCGCGCACATGGTTTTTTTCCGCTATGTGCTTGGCCAGCAGCCAGAAGAGATTGGCACCACGGCTGGTGATATCTGGAGCCTGCGTCTCTTGCTGCTGTTTTTTGTCACGCTGTTTTTCGTTTTTTCCTGGTCGCGCGGGGGAATGACCTTGGGCATGCAGGCGTGGCGGTTGCGGGTGCAAACACTGGATGGCTATTCGCTGAATTTGAGGCAATGCCTCATTCGCTGCGCAGTGGCGTGGCTCTCACTGCTGACATTTGGTTTGGGCTACTTGTGGGTACTGTTCAATAAACAACGACGTAGCTGGCCGGATATTGCATCCAACACGCAAACGGTAGTGTTGCCGAAAAAATAATGGTCACTTGCGAGAGACCTTTGGAAAGTAGAAAACATCGCTAAACCAATAGATTATCGCGCTTCGGTTATTCTTTAAGACGAATAGATACCAACAAGCAGTCATTTCTACTTGAAAAGACCTATGCGAATCATTTACATTCATCTCATGACTTTTATGAGGTGTCGCCATGTACGTTTGTGTGTGCAAGGGAGTAACCGACCATCAGATTCGCCAGCACGTTAGCGACGGAGCTCGCAGCTGGCGAGAAGTACGCGAGGCAACCGGCTGCGCAACGCAGTGTGGTAAGTGCGCGTGCTATGCCAAATCTATTACCCGCGACGCCGTACAAGAAGCGCGTCAAGAAGCCGATATGGGCCTTGCTTACGCCGTGTGACGCGAATCACTATTGTTAGGGTTATCTTTAGCAAATATATGATTTGCTTGAACTTTTAAATACCTTATCTATACTCTCAGGAAAGCTGGGAGTATAGCTATGTACGTCTATACTCTTCTTAAAACGTAACTGCTTGATCGCATTATCTAAACCAGATTAAACATCAGCATTACAGTAGAAAAGGTGACGTTATGAAAGGCGATACTAAAGTTCTTGAGCATCTCAATAAGGCACTAGGCAACGAATTGGTTGCGATCAATCAGTATTTTTTGCATGCCAAAATGTATAAAGACTGGGGCCTAAAAGCACTGGCCAAGTGGGAATACGATGAGTCCATCGAAGAGATGCAGCACGCTGACAAGATCATCGAGCGCATTCTGTTTCTAGAGGGCATCCCCAACCTGCAAGACCTTGGCAAGCTGCACATCGGCGAAAACGTCAAAGAGATGCTCGAAAGCGATCTGAAAATTGAGCACGATGGCCGCAACGATTACATCGAAGCCATCACCTACTGCGAGAGCGTTAAAGATTACGTTACCCGCGATATGCTTCGCGATCTGCTCGCCGATGAAGAAGGTCATATTGACCACATCGAAACTGAACTGAAGCTAATCGAACAGGTAGGTATCCAGAACTACCTGCAGCGCCAAATGCAGATGGCTGGCGAAGAGTAATCTCTCTAGCCAAGTCTGTTTGGCTGGCTTTTTAGCTCAGCTAAACGTGCAGAATGCAAAACGGGCAGCCAAGTGGCTGCCCGTTTTCTATTGCTGGTATTGCCTCTCAATCACGCTATGAGCTGGTGGCTAGCGCATCGCCTGCTTTGCCTGCACCCAGTGCCTGTTCTGCAGGTTCATCAACCGCAAAGGTCGTGCGGCTCAAACGGCGTACACGCTTCATAAATAGCGCGATGCAGATAAGCGTACCCAGTGCCGCTACCACATAGCTCAAGTGCAGCGGTAGGCCAAAACCGATAGGGGCATAGGCCAAGTAGGTAAAGGTAGCCATGGTCATAAAGGTGGCTGGGATTGACGTGATTAAGTGAGGTTTACGCGACAGCACTAAATACATGGTACCCACCCACAGCGCGATAACGGCAGTGGTTTGATTCGCCCATGAGAAGTAACGCCACAGGAGTGTGAAGTCCATATGGGTTAATGCATAGGACACCACAAACAGCGGTAGAGCGACCATCACACGCTTTATGATCGGCTTTTGATCGACTTTGATGTAATCAGCAATGATCATTCGCGCGCTGCGGAAGGCGGTATCTCCAGAGGTGATCGGCAACACAATCACACCGAGCACGGCCAGGGTGCCGCCGACAGCGCCAAGCATGGTGGTGGAGACTTCACTTACCACTGCAGCAGGACCACCCGCCGCCAGCACATCGGAGAGTGACTGGTCGCCGTAGAACAGACTCATCGCCGCCGCCGCCCAGATCATCGCAATGATGCCTTCGGTAATCATCATGCCGTAAAAGATTTTACGTCCATTGGTTTCATTTTCAGTCGTGCGCGAAATAATCGGCGTTTGAGTGGCGTGGAAGCCGGAAAGCGCACCACAAGAGATGGTTAAAAACAGCAGCGGGAAAATAGGCGCGGCGTCAGGGTGCATGTTCTGGAACGAAAGCTCGGGGATGGGCGCGCCCGTGACAATCAAGCCAATACCGATCCCCGCCGCGCTGAACAGTAGTAGCGCACCGAAGTAGGGGTAGATACGGCCGATGACTTTATCAATCGGCAGCAGGGTGGCGATCAGGTAGTAAATAAAGATGGCAACAATAATCAGCGTTAACGACAGCGAGGTCATATTGGCCAGCAGCGCTGCAGGCGAGGTAACAAAAACCGTACCCACTAACAGCAGCAGTAAAATCGCAAAGCCATTCACTACATGCTTCATCGCTTTGCCGAGGAATTTACCCGCTAACTGCGGCAGGTGAGCGCCGTGATTACGGATTGAAATCATGCCGGTCAGGTAGTCATGCACGGCACCGGCAAAGATACAGCCGACCACAATCCACACAAACGCCACCGGGCCATACAGTGCCCCCAGAATGGGACCGAAAATGGGGCCGACACCGGCAATATTAAGTAACTGAATAAGCGAGTTACGCGTGGTGTTCATCGGCACGTAGTCGATGTTATCGCGCATAGCGAATGCTGGCGTACGTCGTTTGCGGTCTGTCACAAACACACGCTCAACGAACTTCCCATAGGTAAAGTAGCCCACTATTAGCAGCAGGATCGATACGATAAAGGTGATCATCTAAGGTACCTAGAGCAGTGAGGGGGATAGGCGAGCATGCTAAGAGCACACAAGAAAGGGCTTCTTTAGCCACGGCGAATGTACAGATAAGCACTATAAAATCACAGTTAGACTTTAGTTGCCCGCAGGCAAAAACGGGCAGCTCAATGGCTGCCCGTTTTGTTTGTTAACAACGATGGTTAATCTACGACTCGACCACGCCGCAGGCCATGCGGGTGCCGCCACCGCCCAGATGTGGCTCATCTGTGTAGGTGTCACCGCCTTCATGAATCATCAGGCTGCGACCCGGCATATCTTCCATACTCAAGCGGGGCGCCAGTACCGGCAGGTTGGCTTCGCCATCCTCATTCACGGTCAGCACCGGTAGGTCACCTAAATGACCTTCACCATACGGGCCTTGGTGGGTGCCTGTTTCCTCGGGGTCATAGTGACCACCTGCGGACAGTGCAGCGGTCATTTCGCCACTGTCGTTTTCGGCAGGATCGCAGCTGGCGTTCTGGTGGACGTGAAAACCATAAACACCGGGCTCAAGATCGGTTAGTGAAGGGGTTAGCAGTAAGCCATGATCGGTATGCTCAAGAGATACGGTGCCGATCGAGTCTTCAACCCCTTCGGCGCTGACCTTGTGCATCTCCACCTCAAGGGTTTCATTGGCTTGCGCCGCCGTGCTGGCGAGCAGCAGCGAAGCGGCAATGGCGGTAAGCGGTGTTGAATAGCGCATAGAGTTTTCTCCTTCCGAATCCATGGAAACGCTGTAGCAGCGTTGCTTATTTAAGGTAGCTGCCGAGCGGTTTCTTCGCCAATTAACCCGACGGATGACATCGGCTCGTCAAGCCGCGACAATAGCCGCCTATTTTTATACTGATATGTTAGTCACCAGCTGTTACCAGGGAGCGTTATGACGCCACTCAACATCCTCTATCAGGATGAGTATCTCGTTGCAGTGCATAAGCCGTCAGGCCTGTTAGTGCACCGCTCGACGTTAGCGCGTGGCGAAACTGAATTTCTGCTCCAGCGGCTTCGCGACCAGCTCGGTAAGCGGGTGTATCCCGTTCACCGGTTGGATCGACCGACGTCAGGGGTGATCGTTTTTGCGCTCTCTCCAACGGTGGCTGGCCTGCTCAGCGAAGCCTTTAGCGAGCGTCAGGTAGAAAAGCGCTACCTGGCGGTGGTGCGGGGTAAAGCACCAGAGAGCGAACGTTTGGATTACCCACTGCGGGAGGAGGATGGCACGCGGCCCAAAGCTGAGTTGCCCGCTATGCCTGCGATGACCGATATTCGTCGTCTGGATAGCGCCGAGTTGCCGGTACAGGTCGACCGTTACCCGGTGGCGCGTTACTCCTTGGTAGAGGCTCGGCCGCTGACCGGACGGCGCCACCAAATTCGTCGTCATCTTTCACGGCGGGGCTATCCCATTATCGGCGATGCGAAACACGGTAAAAGTGTTCACAACCGCTTTTTTGCCGAGCAGTTGGGCGCGCCGCGCTTACTGCTGGCCGCCACCTATTTAGCCTTTGACCATCCGCTGTTGGCCAAGCGTGTACAATTAAGCTGCGCCTTGGACGAGACCATGATCGCGCTGTTTCATCACCTAGGCTGGGCAGGGCATTTGCCGCTGGATAGCGTACGAACGCCGCCTCTTGCAACACCTTCCGCTCTCCAAGCACTGTGAGTCTGTTTCTATGCCTTTGAACGAGCCATCAACCTCCCTTGCTACCGCCTCAGTTTCTAGCGCCTATTATTCTAGCGACTATGACTTCCGCTTTGGCGGTATTCGGCGCCTCTACGGTCAGCGCGCTGCGGAGGCGTTTCGCCATGCCCATGTAGTGGTGGTCGGGGTTGGCGGCGTGGGTAGCTGGACGGTCGAGGCGCTAGCCCGCTCGGGCATCGGCAAGCTGACGCTGATTGATCTGGACGACGTATGTGTCTCCAACGTCAACCGCCAGCTCCACGCGCTGGATGGCACGATTGGCCAGCCCAAAGTAGACGTGCTGGCCGAGCGCTGCCGCCTGATTGCCCCAGAGATTGAGATCATCGCGGATACCGCCTTCGTCACGCCCACCAACCTGGCCGAGCGCATTCCTGAGGATGCCGACCATGTGGTGGATGCCATCGACAGCGTGATCGCCAAGGCTGCGCTGATCGCCTGGTGCAAGCGGCGCAAAATCCCGATTACCGTGACCGGCGCGGCGGGCGGGCAGACCGACCCGACGCGCATTCAAGTGGCGGATTTGACCCGCACCGAGCACGACCCGCTGCTCTCCAAAGTGCGCTCGCGGCTGCGTCGCGATTACGGCTTCTCCCGCAACCCCAAGCGGCGTTTCTCGGTGGAGTGCGTCTACTCCGATGAGCAGTTGATCTACCCCAGTGCCGACGGCGAAGTGTGCCTGCAAAAGCCCGGCAGCGGCGACGCCACAAGGCTGGACTGCGCCTTCGGCTTTGGCGCCGCGACGTTTCTGACCGGCACTTTTGGCTTTGTTGCCGCCTCCAAAGTGCTGGAGCGCCTCGCCAAGAAAGCGAATCAGCCCGCCGCCACTCAGGCCATCCAAGAGGAAAGCGAATGACCACTCCCGTTCCCGGTATTTACCGCCACTATAAAGGCAGCCTTTACGAAGTAATGGGCACCGCCCAGCACAGCGAAAGCGAAGAACCGCTGGTAGTCTACCGCGCGCTATATGGCGACTACGGTCTTTGGGTGCGCCCGCTGGCGATGTTCATGGAGAGCGTGACGAAAGAAGGGAACACCCAGCCGCGCTTTGCGTTGGAGAAAACGTTCTAGCCCGTATTGATTGCTCCATCGTCGCTCTTATTGTCGCCGCCCCCTGTTAGCAGGGAGGCGGCGTTTTTGTGGTTGTTATTGCTTATATTCCATAATCAGCTATCTTTATAACAGTTGTTGGCGCTTTGGCGTCAGGCAACCCTACTCAAGTAGCCGGGAGATAAGCATGCAGACCTTTGCCCTTTCTCAAAGCACAGGCACAGGCGCACCTGATGTTGCGGGCTTTTTTGATCCACGTACCTTTAGCATCCAATACATCGTCAGCGACCCTGCCACCAAGCAGTGCGCGATTATTGATCCGGTGCTGGATTTCGACGAAAAGTCTGGCGCAACGGCCACCTTTTGCGCTGACGCGCTGTTGAAATATATCGAGGAAGAGGGACTGAAAGTGGCGTGGATTCTGGATACGCACCCCCACGCAGACCACTTTTCAGCAGCCCAGTACCTAAAACAGAAAACCGGCGCACCGACGGCGATTGGCCAGTACGTGACCAAAGTTCAGGCCCTGTGGAAGGAGATCTACCACTGGCCGGAGATGCCCACCGATGGCCGCCAGTGGGACACGCTGTTTGTCGAGGGCGATACGTTTGCCATCGGTGAGCTCAGCGCCCGCGTGCTGCACTCGCCTGGCCATACGCTGGCCTCCATCACCTACGTAATCGGTGATGCCGCCTTTGTGCATGACACCCTTTTTCAGCCTGATTTTGGGACGGCGCGAGCCGATTTTCCCGGTGGGGATGCCAAGTCCCTATGGAACTCCATTCAGCAGATTCTCACGCTGCCGGACGATACGCGGCTGTTCACCGGCCACGACTATATGCCCGATGGCCGTGAGCCAAAGTGGCAGAGCAGCGTCGATGAGCAGCGAGCCAACAACCCGCACTTGGTTGGCAAAAGCGAGGAGGAGTACATCGCCCTGCGCCACCAGCGGGATAGCGAGCTACCCATGCCCAAGCTGATTTTGCACGCGCTGCAGGTGAATACTCGCGGTGGCCGTTTACCGGAACCAGAAGCCAACGGCAAGCGCTATCTAAAAATCCCCCTGGATGCCCTGGAAGGTGCGGCCTGGGATTGATGTTATCCAAACCAAGAGGAGGTGTGGTCATGCAAACGAAGCCATTGGAGCCAGGCGTTGAGATCACCTCAGCGCTGACGGTGGATGAGTTGGAAGAGGTAAAAGCCCGTGGTTTTCACGCGGTGGTGTGTAACCGCATCGAAGGTGAGAGCGAGGACTTTCCAGACGAGGCGCGCTACCGCGAAAAAGCCGAGCAGCTTGGCCTTGCCTGGGTGCATATCCCCGTGAAGCCAGGCGAGTACAGCGAAGCTGACATCCGCGCCTTTGCTGAAGCGCTCCAACAGCTGCCGCGCCCTCTCTTGGCGTTTTGCCGCTCAGGTAAGCGGGCCACGCACCTGTGGGCCTACGCCAAGCGTCAGCACGAGCAGTGCGAATTGGCGGAGCTGTTTACGGCGGCCCATGCGGCAGGGGTTGACTTGGAAGACCAGCGCCAAGGTCTTGAACAGAGTGCCCAATAAAAAGCGAAGACGAGTGAAGCACTAGTACGAAGGCCCCGTATCAGCAGGTACCTATTATGAGACTGCATCATGATCATTGAGCGCTGGGTGCCGCTAATCGGCTGGTTGCGAACCTATCACCGGGGCTTGCTCACGCGGGATGTACTTGCCGCGGTGATCGTCACGCTGATGCTGGTGCCGCAAGCGCTGGCCTACGCCATGCTGGCAGGGTTACCGCCGGAAATGGGGCTCTATGCCAGCATGCTGCCGCTGGTGCTGTATGCCATCTTTGGCACCAGCGCGAGTTTAGCGGTAGGGCCGGTGGCGGTGGCAGCACTGATGACGGCCTCGGCGCTGAGCAGTTTTGCCGCGCCGGGCAGCCCGGAATATATCGGTGCGGCGCTGGTGCTGGCCGCGCTCTCGGGGCTCATTCTCATCGCGATGGGCGTGCTTCGGCTAGGCTTTTTAGTCAACTTTCTTAGCCATCCGGTAATCTCCGGGTTTGTGACCGCCTCGGGAATTTTGATCGCGATCAGCCAGTTGAAGCACATTGTGGGTGTTGAGGCATCCGGCCATAACATGGTTGAGCTGCTGCGAGCGCTATTTGGCCAGTGGCAGCAGGTGAATGTGATAACGCTACTGATTGGCCTTGGCGTGTGGGCGTATCTATGGTTGTGTCGCAAGCGCCTGAATGGCTGGCTGACCAAGCTGGGAACGCCTGCCAGTTGGGCAGGGTTAATCGTCAAAGCCGCGCCTATTTCAGCCGTGGTGGTGACCACGCTGCTGGCCTGGGGCTTCCAACTGGAGCAACGCGGGGTCGATGTGGTGGGCTTTGTGCCCAGTGGCCTGCCTGCCATTACGCTGCCGAGCCTGGATCAATCGCTCTGGCTCGGCCTGTTACCGGCGGCGCTGCTGATTAGCTTGGTGGGGTTTGTTGAGTCGGTGTCCGTGGCGCAGACCCTGGCCGCCAAGCGCCGTCAGCGTATCGACCCTAACCAAGAGCTGATTGCGCTCGGCATGGCGAATCTTGGCGCTGGCGTTAGCGGCGGTTCGCCGGTTTCGGGCGGTTTTTCGCGCTCGGTGGTCAATTTTGAAGCCGGGGCAGCAACGCCGCTGGCGGGGGCTTTTACCGCGCTTGGGATTGTGTTGGCGACGCTGCTACTCACTGACTTATTGGCCTTTTTACCCACCGCCACGCTGGCCGCCACGATTATCGTGGCAGTGGGGACGTTGATTGATTTGCCTGCAGTAAAGCGGACCTGGCAATACTCCCGAAGCGATGGCGTCGCGATGGTCGCTACCCTGTTGCTGACGCTTCTGCACAGCGTGGAAGTGGGTATTATCAGCGGGGTGGTGCTCTCGCTGGGGCTACACCTTTACCGCACCAGCCAACCCCATAGTGCGGTGGTAGGGCGGGTGCCAGGCACCGAGCATTTCCGGAATGTGAAGCGCCATCAGGTAGAAACCGACGAGCATGTGGCCATGCTGCGCATCGATGAAAGCCTCTATTTTGCCAACGCCCGCTATCTCGAAGATACCGTCATGGCGCTGGCCACCCGCTCGCCGTCGATCAAGCACATTGTGCTCACCTGTCAGGCAGTGAATGTTATAGATGCTTCGGCCCTGGAGAGCCTGGAGGCCATCAACGGTCGGCTGAAAGATGCCGGGGCCACACTTCACCTAGCCGAGGTGAAAGGGCCGGTGATGGACCGACTAAAGCACACGGCGTTCTATCAAGAACTCACCGGCCAAGTGTTCTTTACCACCTATGACGCTTGGCAGGCGTTGGCGCATCCGGCCAGTGAGAGTCAGCTACCGGCCACGTTGCCCTAGCGTGCTGTTGATGATTGGAGAAAACAGCGTGAACGCGTTAGGTTAGCCGCTGATGCCTTGACGACTCTCCAGGAAATGGCCATGACCTCAGCTTCGCCGCAGCAGACGCTAAAAGCAGTATTCGGTTTTGACGACTTTCGCGGCGGCCAACAGGCAGTGGTATCGCACGTCTTGAAGGGCCACTCCACGGCGGCAATTTTTGCCACCGGGGCGGGGAAATCACTCTGCTATCAGCTACCCGCGCTGCATCTGCCGCACCTGACACTGGTGGTGTCGCCGTTGCTTGCCCTCATGCAGGATCAGCTCGCCTTTTTGCAAGCCCGCGGCATTGCCGCCGCAAGTATCGACTCCACCCAAGAGCGCGACGCCACCCGCGATGTCATGGAGCGGACTAAACGCGGCGAGCTGAACATCCTCATGGTCTCGGTAGAGCGGTTGAAAAACGAGCGCTTCCGGAATTTTCTCCGTCAGGTACCGATATCACTATTGGTCGTCGATGAAGCCCACTGCCTCTCCGAGTGGGGGCATAACTTCCGACCTGATTATCTCAAACTGCCGGATTACCAGCGTGAGTTTGCCATTCCCCAGGTATTGCTGCTCACTGCCACCGCTACTCCAGCGGTGATTGCCGATATGCGCGAAAAGTTTGCCATCGCCCCAGAACATATCGTAACTACCGGCTTTTATCGCCCAAACCTTGAGCTGCTGGTAGCGCCGGCCATGGAAGATCGCCAGCAGCAGCTTGTTGAGTGGTTAGGGCCGCAGATGCAGCCGGGCAGCGAAGCGCCGACGATCATCTATGTGACACTCCAACAAACGGCAGAACAGGTCGCCAGCGCCCTGAAGGCTCAGGGCATCGCTGCTCAGGCGTACCACGCGGGGCTGGACTCCCAGCGGCGGGACGAGATTCAACGTCAGTTCATGAGCAGTGAGTCGCCCTGTATCGTGGCCACCATTGCCTTTGGCATGGGCATTGATAAGGGCAATATTCGCAACGTGGTGCATTATGACCTGCCTAAATCCATCGAGAACTACAGCCAGGAGATTGGCCGGGCAGGTCGCGATGGCCTGCCTTCCACCTGCCTGACCATGGCCGGGCGTGACGGTCTGAGGGTGCTGGAGAACTTCGTCTACGGCGACACGCCGGAATACAGCGGCATTGTTCGATTGCTTGAGGAGATCGCATCCGCCGCCAACACGCCAGACCGCCAGTGGGAAGTGCTGCTCAACACGCTTTCCCGCGATACCAATATCCGTCTCCTGCCGCTTAAGACGCTGCTGGTGCGGCTGGAAATGCATGGGGTGATTGCACCGCGTTTTGCGTTTCTGGCCGAGTATCGGCTGCGTTATCACATCGAGCCGGAGGCGTTGGTGAGCCGTTTCGAAGGCGAGCGGGCGGCCTTTGTGCGTCTACTGGTTGACCATATCCCCATTGCTCGCACCTGGGGCACGGTAGATTTCGAGCGCTTGCTTCGCGTGGGACAGGCGCAGCAGGTCGATGCCTCCCGCAGCCGGGTGATCACCGCGCTTGAGTACTTTCAGGATAAGGGCTGGCTGACCCTGGAAGGCAAGCGGATGACTGATGTGTATGAGATATGCCAGTCGCCTGTGCCGATAGAAGCGCTGGCTCGCCAGCTATACGACGACTGCCTGAGTCGTGAACGCATCGAGATAGAACGGCTACAGGCGATGTTGGCGCTCTTTGAGTCGGAGAGCTGCCTGACGCGGCGATTAGCGGAGCACTTCGGTGATCGCACGTTTGACACGCCATCCGACACCGAGCAGGGCCGCTGCGGGCATTGCTCGGTATGTTACGGCCAACCCGTAACGCTGCCGGACGCGCCGCCGCAGCCTGTACCGAGCAATGCGGAGTTTCAGTACTATGCCGCTCCGTTCATTCAGCGGCACACTGAGCAGTTCGGTCAGCCTCCCTGCGCGCATCGGCTGGCGCATTTTCTATGTGGTCTAACCATGCCCGTGTTTACCCCGCTCAAAGCCCGTCGCCTTGAGGGCTTCGCCGTGTTTGAGCAGCGCGCCTATCCACAAGTGCGTGAGTGGGTGGCGAGTAGGCAAAAAATTAATGGCTAACAAACCTGAACTCAAGCAATAAGTTCAGCAAAACAGGATTTTAGGACTAAGCTTTGGAGTTGTCGTACCTTCCTAGCCAGGGAATAAATAATGAGTTAGGCGCCTGGGTGCTAACACTCGGAGCCATACTTCGCCAAGGGAACCGAAATGCTAGCTATTCAACCAACCGACAACAGCCAAAAGCTCAGCTTAACCTCTGCCTTGCCCGACTTTATACGCGAAGGGCTTAATAACTGCTTCACTCTACCGACACTACCGTCAGCCGCGATTAAAGTGCTCGACGTTGCTCGCTCGCCAAATGCGAGTGTGAAGGCCTATGCGGAGGCCATTCAAACGGACCCCATACTAACCATACGTTTATTGGCGCTGGCCAACAGCGCTTATTACGCTCGTAGTGCACCGACCATCCATACTTGCCAAGAGGCGGTGGCGCGTGTTGGCTTAGACACTACCCTAGCCACCACGCTAAGTTTTAACTTATTCAAACATAAAGACCAAGCTGCTTATTTGCAGCAGGTATGGAGTCGCTCTTTAATTGCTGCTATTGCGGCGCGTTACATGGCAGAGCAATTGTGTCCTGGGGAAGCAGGGTTTGTGTTTACGGCAGCGCTTCTGCAGGACATAGGAGTATTGGCTCTAAAATCACTTTATCCTGACGATGTTGAAGCCATCTATGAGCCGCTACCAACGCATCACTCCGATCTTAGCCATTCAGAGCAACTGCTGTTTGGCTGCGATCACGCTACCGTAGGTGCTTGGCTAGCAGCAAAGTGGGGCGTTCCCTCTCATCTTGCCGAAGCGATTGGTACCAGCCATGCGGATTATGTTTCCGCCCCAATAGACTTATTCTGTGTGCGCCTTTCAGGGCATATCGCCGATGCTTGGCTTGCCCCTTCTCCTGCCCATTCGTTGGTCAGTGTAATGCGCAAGCTTAAAAGCCACACAAAAGCCCAGCAAATCGAACTTGCCTCGCTGCTCTCTACGATCGAAAAGCAGCTCCCCTCATTAGCAGATGTCCTAGAAATTACGGCCCCCAAAAACCAGGATAGCGAAGCGCTGTTGGCGGAAGCACAGGATCTCTTATTTCAACAAACATTGGCTTTGAATGCGCGCTTAGAACAGCAACAGTCAGAGCTAGCAAACCTGCTTAAGCGTCAAAGCGAGTTAGAAGTCCGCAGCCGCATAGACCCGCTCACAGGGCTGGCTAATCGTGGATGGTTGGAAGAACAACTAAGCGAACATTTTGCCCAATGCCGGGAGGAGGGGCGCACTCTTTCGGTGGCGTTTATTGATTTGGACCATTTTAAAACGATCAATGACCGATACGGGCACTTGGTGGGGGACGTAATACTCGAAAACTTTGGAAAGCTCATCAGGAGGCTTATAAGTGATAGCGACCTAGCCGGACGTTTCGGTGGGGAAGAGTTCATGATCATAATGCCTGATGAAGACGCCGATTCCGCCCAACTGTTAGCGAAAAAAGTAGCACATCAACTGGCTGAACAGCCTATCGCCTATGTGGAAAGTCAGCCTATCCATGTCACCGTTTCTATCGGTATTGCTTGCCTCAGCGACGGTGGTTTTGCCAATAGCCGAGAGCTTATGAATGCAGCCGACCAAACCATGTATTTTGTTAAACACAGTGGTCGCTGTGGCATTGCGATATATGGTCACTAACTAAAAGCGAATATTAACGTTATTGGAAGTATAAGGGCATAGTGAGCTTCATCATTTACCACTTTAGAGAGAGGCCGCGGCCTCTCTCTTTTGTTTTTGCATCACTCCAGTGACTATTCCCACGAAGGAAACGGGTCAGATAATTGCTTCCACGCTTCCATACCTTCCAGCAGTTCTGCCTCGCTTAACAGACAGTCGTCCAGCGCTTCGCGCATCCGGGCTTGATCCAGGTTTTGGCCGATGAAGACTAGCTCCTGGCGCATATCGCCAAACGGTTCCTGCCACTTCTCCATAATAAACTGACGCGTTTCTGGGTCGGTTGGCCAACGCTCTTCGGGGATCGCTTTCCAGAACACACCTGCCGGGCCGTGGTGAGCGATACCGCCTGCCTGGCTCCACTGACCAGCGGCCTGGGGGCGGGTGGCAAGCCAGAAGAAACCTTTGGAACGTAACAGGCCTTTGCCAAACCACTCCTGGTTGAGTAAATCGTGGAATTTCTGCGGATGGAAGGGCCGACGGGCGTGGTAAGCGAAGCTGCCAATGCCGTACTCTTCGGTCTCAGGCACATGCTCGCCGCGCATCTCTTTCAGCCAGCCGGGGGCCAGTTGGGCCCGCTCAAAGTTGAACTTGCCGGTATTGAGTACTTTATCCAACGGCACGCCACCTTGGGTGATCGGCACTAGTTCTGCATCAGGGTTCAGCGAGCGTAAAATCGCCTGCAGGGCTGCCAGCTCTTTTTGGCTGATTAGGTCTGTCTTACTAATGAGCAGCACATCGCAAAACTCGATTTGATCGACCAGCAGGTCGGCGACATTGCGCTCATCCTCTTCACCCAAGCTTTCACCGGCTTCTGCTAGGCTTTGCGCTTCGCGGTACTGCTCAAGAAAGTTGGCCCCATCGACAACGGTCACCAGGGTATCTAACCGGGCAACGTGGGAAAGGCTCTGGCCGCTTTCATCTTCAAAAGTGAAGGTTTCCGCCACGGGCAACGGCTCGGAAATCCCAGTGGATTCAATCACCAGATAATCGAATTTTCCTTCTCTGGCCAGCTGGCTGACTTCTTCCAGCAGGTCTTCGCGCAGGGTGCAGCAGATGCAGCCGTTACTCATCTCTATCAAGCGCTCTTCAGAGCGGTTCAGAGCAACATCTCTATCCAGCGTCGATTCGCCAGGGCCACCGCGCACCAGTGCACCATCAATGTTGACCTCACTCATATCGTTAACGATCACCGCCACCCGGCGACCTTCACGATTGGCCAAAATATGGTTGAGTACGGTGGTTTTACCAGCACCTAAAAAACCCGAAAGCACGGTGACGGGTAGGGGAGAAAACGCAGTCATTGCTAGCACGCCTCTAAACACATTTATGTTATGTGATAATATAACAATAAAGAGGTGTTTAGATAAAGGCTTGTTTTGGTAACTGCAGTATCAGCGCTTATATTGCGTGGGACAGGAGCCGCGTAGAATATCCGGTGAACGCAACGCGGTATGCTTTGTCGCGCGGCCGGTGACGCGTTTACGCCATAGGCGAAACGAAGCGGGTTTGAGCTGGTGACGCATTACCTCTATGACATCCGGTTCGGCTAAACCATACAGCGTTTCGATCGCTTCAAATGGCGTTCGGTCTTCCCAGGCCATCTCGATAACGCGTGACTGCTCGTCATCGGGTAAGCGACGAAAGCGTTTAACGGGTGCTTTTGGCATCGATCACCTCGATGTATTGGAAGGGTGGGCATTTAGGTGGCGGGCAGTGTAACGCTTTTTCACATACCAGCGTAACGCATCGATCACGATGAACAGCGCAAGGCTGACGCCTAAAACGGGTAGTGCCAGACCTAGCGCGATAGCAACTAACAGCACGCTGAGCTTGGCTTTGATCGGGAGCAGTAACCATGGCTCTGAAACCGTGGGAAAACGCTGACCACTCGCTGTGCGCAGGCGCCGCCATGCCATGGCGTACCCCCATCCCATTAGCGTCACAAGCCCTGCAGCGATCAATGCAAGCACTACTTGATTAACCAAGCCAAATAGCACGCCCATATGCAGATCAATTCCCCAGCGAGTGAGCTTGGCGGCCAAAGGGAAGGTGGCAAAGTCGGTTTGATCGGTCACCGCCATGCTGTGCGGATGCAGCGCGACCTGGTCTACCTGGGTGGGCCAGCGCCGATCAACTTCTGCTACCCGCCAAGCCTGGTTTTCACTGGCCGGAGGGGATAGCTGGAGGCGGCTAGCCGTTAAACCTGCTGCTTGTGCTGCACTCAACGCGCGATCAAAATCTTCTAAAGTGATGGTCGAGGAAACCATTGCCATATGACGGTGATGCTCGGCATGTTCGTCGGGGGTTTGGTCGTCAGTGTCGATTAGCGCCGTTGAGGCGCTAGGTGTGTTCCAACCCCAGACATTGCGCAGCTCGGCAATATTGCCCCCCGCCCATTGCGACCAAGTAAGCCCCGTCGCCGAGAAGAACAGCAGTCCGATGGCAAGTACCAATCCTAGCGTGGCGTGACGTCGCCGGGTTGTATGGGCTGCAGAAAGCGTTTTCAGCGTATGGCGTTGCCGCATCCACAATATGACGCCACCCAGAGCAGAAAGCCAAAGCCAAGACGCGGCTAATTCGCTGTAAAGGCGCCCTACATCGCCCATCAGCAGTTGGCGGTGAAAGTGATCAATCGCTGTGCGTAGCGGCAAGATACCGCTGGTACCGTAGACCGTTGTGTCGCCGGTTACTTTCAGGGTAATGGGATCGATAAACAGCGCCCGATGTTCAGAAGGCCCCAGTCCTGACTCGCTAAACATCAGCCGGGTGGTGTCGCCTAAAGCCGGTGCAGGGCGCACCGCGCTGGGCAAGGTTGGGGCGCCCAGGTGCCGCTGGGCAGCAGCGATCTGTTCAGCAAGTGACGGAGGCTCACCCTGCGTAACGCCATACAGGGTGTCATGATAGAGCCACTCTTCAAGTGGTGGGCTGAGTAAGTAAGCGATACCAGACAGCGCCGCGATAAGAATAAAAGGGCCGACGAAGAGGCCAATATACAGGTGTAAGCGGCTAAGCAGGGCAAAAAGCAGCTTACTGGTGAGGTGAGAGGGGTGGGCTGTCATTGGCTTGAATCAGAGTGGTATCGGTAAATTAGCCAGACAGCTTAGATAGTTTAATTAGCAACCGCTAGCCTGTGCATAGCGGTAAATAGTCACATGTTTAGCGGCTAGAAGGAGCGGGCTTGACGGCCAGGACCGCACGGAACAGACCATTCATTAGTACCGGTTCGTCGTGGCGAATCTGAAACCCAGCTTCGCTGAGCAGTGGCTGTGCTTGGCGCGTAATATCGGTGGCAAGCGCTGAGGTTAGATGGTTCAACAGACGTCGGCCTGCCCCAGCAGGCTGTTCATCTGGCTGGAACTTATCCATCACACACAGCTGGCCGCCGGGTTTAAGCACACGGTGCGCCTCTGCAAGCCCTCGCTGTGGGTTGGGCATGACCGCAATAATAAGATGCATGATAACGGCGTCAAAGTGCTCGTCGGGGTAGTTGAGCGCCTCGGCATCCATCACCCGGCACTCCACATCGCGGCGTAGCGTTTCAGCCCGTTTAGCCGTGCGTTTAACCATGGCTGGGGCTAAGTCGGTGGCGTGTAATTCGATATCCTGCGGCAGAAAAGGCAGGTCTAGCCCTGTACCGGCGCCGACCAATAACACCCGCATACCTGGCTCCCAATCCACCTGGTCTAGCGCAATACGCCTTGGCCTGCGGAAAGCACGAGCAGCAACCACATCATAAAAAGGGGCGTAAGCGGTATAGCGCAGGCGGTTCCAAGCAGTCGTGTTGAACATAACGCCTCTTTGCAGCGCAACGCTGCGATGGCTGAATAGCAAAACCTGACTATTTACATCAGGCTTTTCTATAGCATAAAAATGGCTGTGCAACCAAATAGAACGCACCAGTGTTTTAAAGTTGTCTTATAAAAGAATCCAAGAATAGGGGTGTAATACATTAAATACCAATAAAGTGCATTCAATTTATTTAAGTTATTGTTGAAATAATTGGAGAAGTAATAATTACCTTAATAGGTTTATATAGCGATTGCCACGATTTACTTTATATTAAGATGACAAGAATATACGCTTGCCATCTTATACAGTTACCCTTGCTGTAGGCGCGCAGTTAAATTCTCCACTATATCCATCACAAGTTGTCGGTCATTTTGGTTTAAAGGTGCTAGAAGCTGCTTCATCCTGCTTGACTGGTCATCAATATGAAAGCTTGCTTGACCGAGTAATTCGGCAGCTTCGCAATTAAAAACCTCCGCAAGTTCTATTAGACGCACAATATTGGGTATCACCCGCCCGCGCTCAATGCGAGAAACGGCTTCATTGCCAACGCCTAAGCGCTCAGCGACTTCTTCTTGAGTCATTTGACTGCGAACCCTCTGTTTGGCAATGGCTCTGCCAATACTGCCTGCGAGCCGATCCTGTTCTGTTTTATTCACAACGTCCTCCATTAGACCTAAATGGTTGAGGAACGACCTATTGACATGAAGGGCTGTTTGGGTTGAATATCAACCTCTAAGGTTGGTTTGGATGATAAAGGTAACTTTTTGTTTCATATGGTTGCTGTTTGAAATATTAGTTGTTGATGAAATAAGTTTAATTGGGCGTTTAAAAAAGAAAAAAGCCTAAATGCACAGCGTAAGGCCTGGAAGTTTGAAGCGGATAGGTTTATGCCGCAAAGAAACAGAAATTTTATGACAATGTTTAATAATAAAGTATGAGTTAATTTTGGCAGTGTTGAGCTTCTAGTTGAAAGGTTTTAAAAGTGAATAGATGTCAGTGATCTGATTTTTTCATTAACGCTTTTGAAGCCTAAGTAGATGCTGGAATATTTTATATGGCGTGTATGAGTGAGGTTTTCAAAAATGCTGTTCAGAAAGAGCTGGCAAGTAGCTTGATTTTGGCACGACTAATCCGAAGGCGTTTAATAACATGTCCCCTACCTCGGCACCAGAAATTTTTCGACAGTTAGCGGATAAGCTGTCTTACGTCAGCGAAGAGGGTTTTTTTCACCACATTGTGAGGTCCTTAGCGGATATTCTCAAAGTGGATCATGCCGTTGTAGAGCACATCGATAGTCACCATAAGATGGCGACCACGCTGGCCATGTGGTCACAGGAAGCTTTTAGTGAGGGGGCTCCTTATGCTTTGGAAGCCACGCCATGTCAACAAGTAGCTGACCTCTCAACATATTTTATTTCCTCTCGGGTTTGCCAGCACTTCCCGAATGATAAGCGGCTAAATTTACTCAACGTTGAAGGGTATTGGGGCATCGCTATCACAGCGCCTGATGGCCGCTTTTTAGGCGTTATTGCGCTGATGCACTCCTCTCCTTTGGTACTACCTATATATGCCGATGATGTATTACGTATTGCTTCTGCGCTGGCAGGGGCTGAGTTGGCACGTCAGTTAGCGGAAAGCCATACCCAAGAGCGGCTACTGTATAAGAAGCGGGCACTTCAGCGTATTGGTCGGCACAATGAAACACTGGTTAATACCATTAATGAACAGCAACGCTTTCAACAAGCGGTTGTTAACGTGGCGACGGCGGTGTCGGCTGAAAATGGCGAAGCGTTTTTGCATCAACTAACCGCCCATATGGCGGAGGCGCTGTCTGCCGAAGTGGGCTTTATTGCGTTGTTGGACGAGCAGGATTCGGATTTTGCGCATACCTTAACGCTATATGTAAATGGTCAACTACAGGATAATTTTGCCTACTAAGTACCTGATCTAAAGTTTTCGTGTAATATCCATGCCAGGATTTCTGACACGGACAGAACCATGGAAAAACGCTTCGTTGCCCCTCTCACTGAACCTGAACAACAGACGCTGACCTCC
>NZ_JBANSO010000079.1:0-1926 GCF_037070225.1 Vreelandella indica | reverse complement strand
AATCGGGTAGCCGGGGGTGTCTAGCCCCCAGCCCCCACAACACCCTGCATGCGGAACCGCACAGGGCGTTTCACTCAGTAGTGAAGCTTGATCCATCCATCGCGCAGTGATACCAAACCGGCTTTCTTCAGGTATTCATCCGATAATGCTTGGTTAATACCCGGCGTTTTGGAGCTGCGCCACGGGCCTTTGCTGGTGATGCCACAGGCAACGGCAGCCTGCACTCGAACACCCAGCCTGATTAAGTTTCTTACCTTGGTGCGGGGTTTCCGCCATTGCCGCCAATAGGCCATACGGATTCGTCGGCGTATCCAGTGATCAAGCTCGTAACACTCTTGATAACAGTTGGCGATGCCAAAGTAATTGATCCAGCCCGCAATGTACTGGCTGGTCTTAAAGAGCTGGTATCTCATGCTGACGCCCCAGTTTCGGTTAGTGAGCTGCCGAATTCTCTGCTTGAATTTCAGCAGGGCTTTCGGGTGCCATTTGATTCGCCCGTTCTTGAAGGTAAAGCCCAAGAACTTGCTTTCATTGACACTCACTACCTGACTTTTGTCGGTGCTGATCACCAGTGACAAGCGGTCTTCTATAAAGCGGGTGATGCTTTTCAGCACCCTTTCTCCGGCACGCTGGCTTTTGACCAGAATGATGAAGTCGTCGGCATAGCGTGCAAAGAGGTGGCCACGCTTTTCCAGTTCTTTATCCAGAGGGTCGAGCATGATGTTGGCCAGCAGAGGGGACAGAGGCCCCCCTTGCGGAACACCTTCTCGCGTCTCCTGGAAGAGCTGGTTATCGATAAACCCAGCTCGTAGATACCGAGCGATCAGCTGCTTCAATCGCTTATCATGAACCCGTCGGCTCAGTAGCGACATCAGCAGGTCGTGATTCACTCGGTCAAAGAACTTGGACAGATCGACATCTACAGCAATACGCCGTTTCTGCTTGATGATCTGTTGCACCTGCTCGACCGCTTGGTGTCCATTTCTACCCGGCCTGAACCCAAAGCTATTGGGTGAGAAGGTCGGGTCGAAGATCGGGGTGAGCACCTGAGCAATGGCTTGTTGTATAACTCGATCAATCACCGTTGGAATACCCAGCAATCGCTTGCCGCCATCGGGTTTGTCGATCTCCACACGCCTAACCGGTTGTGGGTAGTAGCGACCACTAAGAAGCAGGTCTTTTACCTCGTCCCACTCACCGGATTTCACCCAGGCTGGGAAGGCCTCAATCGTCATCCCATCCACCCCGGCGGCCCCTTTGTTGGCTCGAACCTGTTTCCATGCCTGCTGTAAATTGGCAGGCGAAAGAAATTGCTCGAACAGATCGCTGCTAAAGGCTGGCTTCGAGTCAGCACGCTGAGTCGTGTCATTGCCGTTCGGCATTCGCGTATTCAAGTGTGACAAGGCTCCTCCTTTTACTGAATGTTCAGGCCTTCACCCTGTCCTGCCCATTACGGCAGGCATTTGGCTACTATGCCTTCTGCTGACCTCTGCTTAATCACGCACAGGGTTGCCCCAGTTCGCGCTATCGGTTTTCATCGGTTTGCTCTTTTCAGTTGATGAGGCTGAAAAGCCCAGGCACTTATAGACCAGAGCCTGACTGGTTAGCTGACCGATCGCTGGTTAAGCAGATCTCCCCAGATAAGCGCATGAACTTTCACTGCACTGCTGCATCATTTACGGTGGCCGTTAGATCACCTGGCTTCGTTGTCTTGTGCCAACTCGCCTCCAGCCTACGCCTCGTATGATGTTCTTGTTCATCAGCTCGCAGTTTTGCGTCCGGCTTCCTCCAGACAAGACCTCGCGGTCTTGCCCTTGCCATTCGCTAGTAGTTGTCGCCTACTATCCTGAATATCAGGGTGAGGCGGTGATCTTCCTACAGAGGACTTCCACCTCATTAGTTCATGCCCATGCTGGGCGTACACAA
>NZ_JBANSO010000078.1:0-2026 GCF_037070225.1 Vreelandella indica | reverse complement strand
TAGAGCTTTCCCCGGAAGCTGCCCATAAATGGTTTGAAGAGTCAGAAGCCAATTTTAGTGTTTCAGTGGAAAACTTCTGCCACTGGGTGAAAGAGTTTTTGGAATCCCAGTCATCCACTCGGCGCATGGTGTTTATGGTGGACGAAGTCGGCCAGTTTATTGGCAGCGACACACGCCTTATGCTCACCCTGCAAACACTCACCGAAAACCTGGGCACGATTTGCGGTGGTCGCGCTTGGATCGTCGTCACGTCTCAGGCGGATATGGACGCAGTGCTAGGCGAAATGACCGCCTCAAAAGCCAACGATTTCTCCAAAATTGCCGGGCGCTTCAAAACCTGCTTATCGCTCTCAAGTTCCAACTCTGACGAAGTCATCCGCAAGCGCCTGCTGGTGAAAACCGACCCGGCACGCGCTGAGCTGGAAGGCGTGTTTGAAGCCAAAGGCTCCATCCTACGTAACCAGCTGACCTTTGACCGCTCAGGCCCCACGCTGAAAAATATTGAAGGCGTGGATAGCTTTATCGCCAACTATCCCTTCGTGCCGTACCACTTCCAACTGGTACAAAAAGTCTTCGAAGAGATCCGCAAGGTAGGTGCCACCGGCGCGCACCTGGCCTACGGCGAGCGCTCCATGCTCGATGCTTTCCACATGGCGGCCAAAGCCGTGCAAGAAAAATCGATTGGTGCGCTGGTGCCGATGCACTGCTTTTATACGGCGATAGAAGGCTTCCTCGATACGGCCGTAAAACGCACCATCGACCAGGCCAGCGAAAACCCCGTGTTAGAGGCGTTTGATGTCGAAACGCTGCGCACGCTGTTTATGATCCGCTATGTGGATCTTGTCAAAGGCACGGTCGACAACCTCGTCACGCTCTCGCTTACCCAGATTGACGACGACCGGATTGCTATTCGTGAGCAATTGGACGCGACCTTAGCGCGACTTGAAAAAGAGAGCCTGATTACGCGTAATGGCGATGAATACCAGTTCCTCACCAATGAAGAGCGCGACATTACCCGCAAGATCAAAGCCACCGAAGTCACCAGTAGCGATGAGAACAAAGAGCTCTCCAGCCTAATTTTTAAAGACCTGCTGCGTGATCGCGCCAAATACCGCTACCCGTTGAACAAAACCGACTACAGCATTGGCCGCTACCTGGATGGTCACACCCTAGATGGCCGCTACCAGAGTCAGCTAAGGGTCGAGGTGGTGTCACCCCTAGACGTGGAGTATGTGCAGCTTAGCGACGCAGGCTGCATCCACAAAAGCGGCGACAACGGCGGGCAAGTGCTGATTAAGCTACCCGACGATAAACGCTTTACCGATGAATTGCGCACGCTGTTAAAAACCGACAAGTTTATCCGCTTGAACCTATCGGCCAACGACCACAGCGTCGAGCGCATTCTGGCCGACCGTAGCCGGGAAAACCAAGAGCGTAAAAAACGCCTGCGCGTTCGTCTGGAAGAGATGCTATTAGATGCAGACGCCTATGCGCTCGGCCAAAAGCTGGACCTCAACCGCAGCCAGTTAAGCACCCGCCTGGATGAAGCCTGCCGCTACCTGCTGGAAAACACCTACAACAAGCTGGGCCAGCTGACGGTGCTTAACCCAGAGCCCATGCGCGAACTGCAAGCCGTGTTAACAGCAGATGATATTGGTACGCAAAATCTTAACTTAGACGGGGAAGAGGGCAACGCCCAGGCAGTAAAAGAGGTGGAGCAGTATATCTCGCTGCATAGCGGCGAGCCCGTGCCGCTTAACCCGCTTATCGAACGTTTTAGCAACCGACCTTTCGGCTGGCCGGAAGGCGAAACGCTGCTGATTCTAGGCCGCCTGCACGCCGCTGGCCGTTTGACCTTCCACACCGCAGGCCCCGCGCTCAGCGGTAAAGAAGCCTTCGAGCTGCTTAATAACGCCCGCCGACGCAGTGAAGTACGCATTCAGAAAAAGCGCCAAACCGAAGATGCGGTGCTCAACAAAGCCCGCAATCTCACCAAAGACCTGTTTGGCCAGCTAGGCCCCGCCAG
>NZ_JBANSO010000077.1:0-2120 GCF_037070225.1 Vreelandella indica | reverse complement strand
ACTTCATTGAACAGCATGACGAACCACCAAAGGAGATCGTGCTGGACTTTGATGGCACCGACATCCCCGTGCATGGCGAGCAACCCGGCAAGTTCTTTAACCGTTATTACGATCACCACTGTTACTTCCCGCTGTATGTCTTCTGTGGGCGCCACTTACTGGTGAGCTATCTGCGCACTAGTGACCGCAGCGACAGCCGCCATAGCTGGGCGATCCTCGCCTTACTGGTACGCTTTATCCGCCAATACTGGCCCGATACCCGCATCGTGTTACGAGGTGATAGCCACTTTTGTCGTCCCCGGATGCTGAACTGGTGCGATCGGCATCACGTCGACTACATCGTGGGAATCGCCAAGAACAGCCGGCTGCTCAAGGAAGTGGATGTGCCCATGATGCTGGTACGCAAGACCCAATGGCAGGTGGGAGGGAAAGTGGCAGAGACGTTTCGCTTTCCGTATCAAGCACACTCCTGGAAATACCCACGCTGGGTGGTGGCCCGCCTGGAAGAAGGCGAGCTGGGCTCTAATCCCCGGTTTATCATCAGTTCCCGTTACGATGACGGCTTCAAGCTTTACTACGAGCAGTACTGTGCCCGGGGTGACATGGAGAACCGGATCAAGGATCAACAACTGAGCCTGTTCGCTGACCGTACCTCCAGCACGCACTGGTGGGCCAATCAGTGGCGGCTGATCTTGTCGGGCTTCGCTTATACACTGTTCGAGCGGTTACGGACTTACCTGAAGCACACGCCCTTCGCGCGCATGAGTCCGAGCAACCTGAGGCTCAAGCTCATCAAAGTAGGCGCGGTCATCATCCGCAATACGCGTCGAATCCGCGTACTCATGAGTGACAGCTACCCCTATAAAACGGCGCTATCCGATCTCGTCAGGCGGTTGGTGCCGAACTGACTGCTCGGGCTCCCCCGGCCCGACGCAATGGGGGGAAGGGGGAGGTGTGTCTGAACGACGAAAAGTGGTTAAAAAGTAGCCGATGTAAGTCGAGCCAATAGGTGTTTAGCGGTGTTAGAGCCTGAGTGCGGTACTGGCTGAGGTGCTATGAGAAATCCAGGCTAGTCTCAAGGTGGATTACTTTCCTTTTGGCGGCCGTTTCTTCATCTCGGCGGGCGCAATGATGCCGGAAATCGAAGCAAACGTAACGGGTACTCCGCAGGACGGCACGACCTACGAGTTGAACGGCACCAACTATTCAGCAGCACAGATTGGCTCCGTGGTGGGTACCGCAACGGTAGCGGATAGCACTCAACCCTACGTAGGCATGGGCTGGCGCAGTTCCCACGAAGCCGGTTTCGGGTTCTTCTCCGAGTTCGGCGTTGTGGCTACGAACGTCGATGTTTCGCTTAGCACCACGAATGGCTTTGAAAACCTCGACCCTACTCTGCGGGAAGATATTCGTGCCGAAGAAGCGAGTTTGAAGGATGATATCGACAAATTACCGGTATTCCCGGTGGCACTGATCGGTATTAGTTATACGTTCTAAACGCGCTCCTGATAGCGTCTTTGGGATTCAAGGCAGCCTTTTGGCTGCCTTGTTGGTTTAGAAGTCTAGATAACCAACACGGTACCCTCTCAACAGGGCAATAAGGGTAAGTAGTGGTAGTTACATGACGATGCTTAGTGCTTCGCTTTCGGCAATTCTTCGGAAAGCACACGTGCATATGCCGTTCTTGCCGTTTGGTAGATGGCTAGCTGTTGGTTGAGCTTTTCGATCTCGGCGTCGGTGACACGCAGGTTAACCACCTGGCTACGGGCATTCTCGGAAAGGTCGGCTAGGTTATAGTCTGTGCCATCAATCGTAATAGTTTGCTTATCATCTGCCATGCGTAATGACTCCGTGGTTGAATACAGTCGATCATTAATTAGAATCAAACGAGTGGCTGTCATCATCCATGCCATGGCGCACGCTATCAAGGTTTTCCGGTACTGTCGCCCACATCGTCAGCTTGTTGCAGGGCCCATGGTAACCAGTTAGCTATGACGTAGCTAAGTGCCTATTCAAAATTAATCGCGTGATCAGTTCCGTAACCACCGAGTAAGCGGTGTACCTCTTCATGTAGACGTTCAAACGAGAGATAGGCACTCAAGGGCAGCCAGGTGTACTTC
>NZ_JBANSO010000076.1:0-2162 GCF_037070225.1 Vreelandella indica | reverse complement strand
GTGTCTGAACGCCGGAAAGTGGTTAAAAAGTAGCCGATGTAAGTCGAGCCAGTAGGTGTTTAGCGGTGTTACAGCCTGAGTGCGGTACTGGCTGAGGTACTATGAGAAATCCAGGCTAGATACCTCTCCTAGTGAAAGTTTTGACCGGATCACACGGATGGCCAGTCAACTTTTCGGTTTGCCAATCGCAGCGGTGTCGCTTACTGATGAAAACCGTCAATGGTTTAAGTCTAGGGTAGGCGTTGATCATTGGGAGATACCCCGTGAAACAGCGCCCTGCGCAGATGTCTGTAACTCCTCTCACCCCCTTATCATCCAAGATCTTCTCGCCTCGGACTGCTACCGAAATAGCTATTTAGCAAACTCAGGCATTCGTTTCTACGCGGGCGCTCCACTAGTGACTCGTGAAGGCCATACCTTGGGCGCGATGTGCGTTCTGGGCACTCAACCACGTGAGGTATCTGAACAAGAGCAGGCAACGCTTCGCGATCTGGCCGCCATGGTAATGGCACAGATTGAGTTGCAGCACGTCTTCGGCCGGATCGACCCGTTGACGGGCCTTTCCAACCGCCACCAGTTTGCCGAAGACTTGCAGGATATGGAGCGGGATGTGCCGAACGGACGAAGAGTTGCGTTATTTACCGAGGTGGTCAATGCCAGCGAATTAAGTATGTTCCACCGCACCATGGGGCCCGCTTTTCTTGATGAGCTGGCACGGATTGCAGCTCGTTGCCTGCAACAGGCCATTGGTCCATCATCAACGCTCTATTACCTAGGCGGATGTCAATTCATGCATCTGGTGAACCAAGCGAGTGATGCTGAGCTGCTGGAAGAGGCGCTTCGTTTACGCCAAGCGCTACTCGCACTCGAATCCACTCGCGACGTTCCAGTCTTGATACACCCCATCATGGGCATCGCTCCCTTTTGTCTGGGCGAAGTTACGGCCGCGGATGTCTTGCGAATCGCTCATGCCGCTTGCCTGGATGCTCGTCAGGCTGGAGAAGTTGCTGGGCTCTTTTCACTGGACTTGGATGCCCATCATCAACGACGCTTTACCCTACTGGGCGACATCGGCCGGGCACTAGACAATGAGGATGAGCTTTACCTGGTTTTCCAACCACGCGTCTCCCTTGGAAGCGGCGAGTGTTTAGGAGCGGAAGCGTTGTTGCGGTGGCATCACCCAACCTTAGGTGAAGTATCGCCTGGCGAATTTATTCCCCTGATCGAAAATACCCCCATGGCAAAACCGTTAACGCAGTGGGTGTTGCGTCACGCCATTCGCCAGGCGGCGGTTTGGCATCAACAGGGAGAAACACTCCAGATTTCGGTCAATGTCTCAGCCACTAATCTTGAGGAGGAGGATTTTGCCGAGCGGCTTTTGGATGAGATGGCGCGTATGTCACTTCCGAGTACCGCTATAGAAGTCGAACTTACCGAAAGCGCTCTGATTGGCCAGGGGCAGGTAGCGGCCAACCAGCTTAAGGCGATAATAGCGGCAGGACTGCAAATCGCTATTGACGATTTTGGTACCGGCTATAGCAGTCTCTCCTATCTGCATGAGATTCCTGCCCACACCGTAAAAATCGACCGCCGCTTTATCACCGAGCTTGGTCAGGACGCGCGCACCGAGACGCTAGTTAATTCCATGATCTCAATGGCCCATGACCTAGGCTACCGAGTGGTAGCAGAAGGAATAGAAAACGATATCTCCTACCGCCGCCTCGTGGAACTAGGCTGCAACGAAGCTCAAGGATATTTTATCGCTAAACCTCTATTACCCCTGGTATTCGAAAAGTGGCTACATGAAAGAACAGTTCAATAATGCGAATTGCCTGAACCTCTCCAATTGATTTGGGCTCCCTCGGGTATCGTCGTTATTGCTGCGGTTCCTTCTTCAAATGACCACTTTGAGGTGAAAGAGCCTCAAGTTGGCAAAGAGTTCGATGCCAATAGCTGGCTGCTGTTTTGCGAGAACCCAGCTAAAGATGGCCCAGTTGTTATTCACAGTTCTGTGCTCCCGATACTCTATACTTATCTAAGTCCTGAATCCGTGAGACCGGCCCCCGGAAGCACTTCTAACCCACTGACCTGCATGGCAATATAGCCATTATCGCCATTCACCCAGACAGTGCCATGCCCAACATAAAGTTCCGCGCCAGTTG
>NZ_JBANSO010000075.1:0-2179 GCF_037070225.1 Vreelandella indica | reverse complement strand
AAACGGAATCGGTTGACCCATCGTGACCGCTCAGCGTACAAAACTCTCTCCAGCGTGAAGGCTGTGTGCAAATCGGTCACGATCACCGGAATGACCGGTCACGTTCGCCGGAATACGCAATCGTTAACCCGACAAAGTGGAAGTTCCACGAAACCGTTTACGAAGAGCACTACTACCAGATGTTACGGCTGCTCAGCTATGAGCTGGAAAAGCCCAATGCCGTGCTTATTACCTTCGGCTTTTCGTTTGCAGACGAACACATTCTCAACTTGGTCATGCGGTCACTGTCCAACCCTCGTTTGCAGGTTTTTGTGTGCTGCTTCAACAAGTCGGAGCACCTAACGATGGAAGATAGGTTTAAAAGCCATCGTAACGTCAAGTGCTTAGCCTTGGAAGACGAGGAGATGAGCTTCACCGCCTTCAATGAGCAGGTGCTGGCTTGGCCAGATGCGATAACATCAGCGCCGTTGGTATCTGGTGCTGGAGGGGCTGCCACTGATCTAAAAGCATCGCATGAGCTTGAGGATCTCATATGAGCATCCGCGTAGGCGAAGTTATTGCAGTACATGGTACCAAGCTAGTTCTTAAAATCGACGAGCAGTCTAGCAAAGAAACTCTTTTCTACGAGGGTGACAAATACAAGGGAGTGTCGATCCGCGAGTACCTGTCAATCCAGCGTGGATTCCGCGACATTATTTGCACGGTCGAGGGGGAATTCTTGGACGAAAGCCGGACAGAGTTCCGCGACGGCAAGCAAACCTTTGTCCGAAAAGTAGAGGCAAGACCCATAGGCTACTTCGACCAAACTGGTTTTAACCAAGGCATCAAGTTTCTGCCAATGATTCAAGACACTGCCCACCTGTTGTCCGAAGAAAGGATCAGATCCATCTTTGACCGCGAAGCCGATGGTGATTTCAAGATTGGGAAAATGCTCAAAGAGGAGATCGCAGTCGGACTACCGTGGAAGCACCTATTCAATGGCCACATCGGCATCTTTGGTAACACTGGGAGTGGTAAGTCCAACACGCTAGCTAAGTTATACACCGTTCTCTTTGACCAGAAATTGGCAGTAATCGCGGGCAAGAGCCGGTTCATCATCTTAGACTTTAACGGGGAGTACGGTGGCGAGCAGCTGACGTCGACCGACAACAAGACTCTTTATCATCTATCCACGCAGATAGCTCCAGATCTGGACGATCAAACGTCTCGATTCCCGTTGGCCCAAGAGGAATTTTGGGAGCTAGAGACATTGGCACTGCTTTTCCAAGCTACTACTAACACGCAGCGACCTTTCCTCAATCGGGTAATTTCAGGTAAGCAACGCTTCGGTGCAGATCCAGCGTCATTAGAGACTTACGCCAAAGCTAAGTTTAGGCAGTCTTTCTGTGCCGGTGAAGTTAAGCCCGCCACATTGGATCTGATGCGCACTGTTGGAAAGAAGATGGGCGACCAATTATTGCAAAACCTATTGAGCGATATCACTTGGCATCGCAACCAAGGTCGCTTCACTTATCACGGGGCATTCATCGATCCAGATGGCGTCAGGTATGATACGCACATTGCTCCAATTGTGGAGACTCTGCACGCTCAAGATGTCGATGAATTCGATCAGCTTGTGCTGAGGGTTAACCTACAGCTAATCGCTGATCTGAACGCAGGTTATGTTCAATTCGAACACATCCAGCCGCTGCTCAAGCGAGTCGAGTCCTCATTGGCTAGCCTTCGCAAGGTGCTAAGAATCTCTGAATTGCCGCCGGACGAACGGCTACTTACGGTCATCTCGATGCGTCGTTGCAATAACGAGTTGAAGAAAATTTTGCCGCTGCTTTTTGCCAAGCATTACTACAACAGCCATAAGTCTGTGGTTGCTAATCCGCCGAACCGTACCGTCCATCTTATTATCGACGAGGCGCACAATATTCTCTCAGATCAGTCGGCACGTGAAAGCGAAACGTGGAAGGATTATCGGCTTGAGCAGTTTGAAGAGATTATCAAAGAGGGGCGAAAATTCGGCATGTTCATCACTCTTGCCAGTCAGCGACCAGCCGACATATCGTCGATTGAATCGCCCCAGGTTTCGTAGACACCTCCAGGCCTTATACTAAAGGTATCTAGGAGGAACCATGAGCCATCCCCGCTACACTGAAGAATTCAAAATCGAAGCCGTCAAACAGGTGGT
>NZ_JBANSO010000074.1:0-2263 GCF_037070225.1 Vreelandella indica | reverse complement strand
GCCTTCACGCTGGAGAGAGTTTTGTACGCTGAGCGGTCACGATGGGTCAACCGATTCCGTTTTTTGTGCGTTGGTTTTTCTCAGTGATTCCCCTTTCAGATTGAGTCGGTGAGCGCCGTGCAGGAGCCGATCCATGATGGCGTCTGCCAGCGTGGCGGAGCCGATGTAGTCATGCCAGTGCTCCGTGGGTAACTGGCTGGCGATGAGGGTGGAGCCCCGCCCGTGTCGGTCTTCGATTACTTCCATCAGGTCCTGCCGCTGCTGCGCCGTGATCTTCTGCATGCCCCAGTCATCCAGGATCAGCAGGTTGGTCTTCAGCAACTGGTTCATCAGCCGACCGTAGCTACCATCACCGTGCGCGATGCGCACCTGCTCGAACAGGCGCGGCACTCGCAGGTAGCGCACCGAGAGGCCTTGCCGGCAGGCCTGATTGCCCAGGGCACAGGCCAGCCAGGTCTTGCCGCAACCGGTAGGCCCGGTGATGCACAGGTTCAGGGACTGGCGGATCCAGTCGCTGCTCGCCAGGGCCGCCATACGCGAGCGTTCCAGTCCCCGGGGATGACGGTAATCGATGTCTTCGATGCACGCCGGCACGCGCAGGCGGGCGGCCTTGAGCAGCCGGTCCAGCCGACGGTTTTCCCGGTGCAGCACCTCCCGATCCACTAACAGGGCAAGGCGTTCCTCGAACGCCAGGTCGTGGGTTTCCGGTTGGGCGCGTTGTTGTTCCAGGGCATCGCCCATGCCCGTCAGCTTGAGGTGGCGCAAGGTATCGAGGGTGTTGTGCGTTAGCATACGTTTCTCCGGGATCAGTGGTAGTAGTGGGGGCCGCGAACGTTGGTGTGAACCGGCAGCTCGGTCAGTTCCGGTGGCTCCTCGACCAACGGCAGCGGTAACTGATCCAGCCCCTGCTTCAGGATCGAGGTGATGCTCTGGTAACTGGCGGAGTGGATGGCCAGCGCCCGGGCACAGGCCTGCTCCAGGCGATCACGACTGTAGCGCCGACTAAGGTTCAGAAGTCCCAGGCAGGCGCGGTAACCATGTTCCGGATGAGGCCGATCCTTGAGCTGCTTCTGCACCACGCCCAGCGTGCCGGGGCCGATGTCATTGGCCCAGTTCAGGAACCGTCCCGGTGACCAGTTCTGATGGGCCTGGTGCGATTTAGGCATGTGTTCAGTCAGGGTGGCGAAGCGGCCCTTACCATGACGAGGATGTAGCGCCACTCGCTGCCCTTTGTGCATGACCTCCACGGAGGTGTCGGTCACCCGAACGTCCAGCTTCACCCCCACCAGGGCGTGGGGCACGCTGTATAGCCGCTTCTCGATCTCGATGTGATAGTCGATACCCGGCCGTGCCTTACGCCACTCGGCGTAGGTGTAGGGCGTGGCGGGGAGTGGTCGTAGTGCCGGTCGGTCGAGGGCATCGAACAGGCTTTGACGACTCTCTGTCCGTCCTTGGAACGGGCGCTGGTTCAGCGCTGGTAACAACGCGGCGATGGCGGCGTTCAACTCGGCCAGAGAGAAGAACGTCTGGTGCCGTAACCGGGCCAGGATCCAGCGCTCGACCAACAGCACGGCGGCTTCAGCCTTTGCCTTGTCCTTGGGCTTGTAGGGACGCGCGGGCAGCACCGCCGTCTGATAGTGAGCAGCCAGTTCAGCGTAAGTCTCGTTGATCTTCGGGGTGTAACGGTCCGCCTTGGTGACCGCTGCCTTGAGGTTGTCCGGAACCAGCAGTGCCGGCACCCCGCCGAAGAACGTCAGCATCCGTTGGTGGGAGGCGATCCAGTCCGGCAGGCTCTGGCTCCCGGTGGCCTCGGCGAAGGTGTAGCTGGAGGCGCCAAGCACGGCGACAAAGACCTGGGCCTGACGCATCTCTCCGGTGCTCCGGTCCACCACCGGCACGGTCGGTCCGCAGTAATCGATAAAGACCTTCTCGCCGGCCCGGTGAACCTGGCGCATGCTGCGCCGTTGCCGCCCCCGCCAGAGCCGGTAGTGGTGGCAGAATTGGCTGTAGCGGTAGGCCTTGTCGCCGTGGCGTTCCGTGTACTCGGCCCAGAGCAGTTGCAGGGTAACGCCCTTGGTCTTGAGTTCCTGATGAACCTGGAAGTAATCCGGCTCAGCAAAGCGTGAGGGCGGTGCCTTGACGGGGAACAGCCGTGCTTCCAGCCAGGCCTCATCAGCATCCTCGGGCAACGGCCAAGTGATGCCCTTCGCCTGGGCCTGGCTGACGTACTTGCCGACCACGCCTTTGGAGAGACCACAGGCGC
>NZ_JBANSO010000073.1:0-2373 GCF_037070225.1 Vreelandella indica | reverse complement strand
AGAAGACGGTGCGCGACATCTTCAACGCCCGCGCCGAGTTCCTGGGGCGCTGGCACCGCTTCGAGACGCCCCGCATCCTGGGCATTGACGAGCTATACCTGAACAAGCGCTACCGCTGCATCCTGACCAACATCGAGGAGCGAACCCTGCTCGACCTGCTGGCCACCCGCCGCCAGGACGTGGTGACCAATTACCTGATGAAGCTGAAAGACCGGCAGAAGGTCGAGATCGTCAGCATGGACATGTGGAACCCTTACCGGGCAGCGGTCAAGGCCGTGCTGCCACAGGCCCGCATCGTGGTCGATAAGTTCCATGTGGTACGCATGGCCAACGATGCCCTGGAGAAGGTGCGCAAGGGCCTCAGAAAGGAGCTGAAACCCTCCCAGAGCCGAACCCTCAAGGGCGACCGGAAGATCCTGCTGAAACGCGCTCACGAAGTTTCAGATCGGGAACGGCTGATCATGGAGACCTGGACAGGCGCATTCCCGCAACTGCTGGCCGCCTACGAGCACAAGGAACGCTTCTACGGCATCTGGGACGCCATCACACGGCTCCAGGCAGAAGCCGCCCTGGACGAGTGGATAGCCACCATCCCGAAGGGCCAAAAGGAAGTCTGGAGCGATCTGGTCAGGGCAGTGGGAAACTGGCGCGAAGAGACCATGACCTACTTCGAGACGGACATGCCCGTCACCAACGCTTACACGGAGTCCATCAACCGACTGGCCAAGGACAAGAACCGTGAAGGGCGCGGTTACTCCTTCGAGGTGATGCGGGCACGAATGCTCTACACCACGAAGCACAAGAAGAAGGCACCGACTGCGAAGGTCTCTCCTTTCTACAAGAAAACCATCGGTTACGGACTGCCGGACTTCGCAGAGGAACTCAACTACGGAGTCGATCTATCAACCATCTGAGGGTGGTATCAGATTGATGGGGTGAAGGTGCCCCATCAACCATTAAATCCGTATACCCAATAAATGTACCCAACGTCATAACCCAGTTCTTCCACAGAGCCGGAGAATCCGGCATAAAGATCAAGCTCATAGCTGGTGCCGTCACCAAAATCGACATTGGAACCCCAGCCACCGGCGTAGAAGCCCGACGCATGCTCATAACATAATCCAACCCTCCCTGGACAGCCGCAGCCCCGTCTGTCTGGGTGACGCCCCGGAACAGATAGTTGCTGCTGGCGCTCACATTTGAGCTGACGTCAGCGCTAACAATGGCGGGCGCAGCCTGAAGTGCTGCAAGCAAAGTGATACTCCTGAATCCGTGAGACCGGCCCCCAGGAATGCTTCTAACCTACTGAACTGCATGGCAATATAGCCATTATCGCCATTCACCCAGACAGTGCCATGCCCAACATAAAGTTCCGCGCCAGTCGCCGCACCCTCACCAGCCACGCCGGGCTGTCCATCATCGGGCAATGCTTCGAGATCGCTGGCGTCGACAGCATCGACAGCCGCTTCCCCACCACGCTGGGCATGCGCACCAGTGACGTGATCAAGAGCTACCTGGGCCTGCTGTGTCTGGGCATGAGCGACTATGACGCTGTCGAGAACTTCCGCCGCGACAAGCCCTTCCAACAACTGCTGACCCTGCAGAAGGTGCCGAGCGCGGCGACGCTGCGACAGCGGCTGGAGAAACTTGCCGCCAACGACCTGCAGGCGCGCACCGCCACCTGGTCCACGACCCTGCTGTCACTGGTCGAGGCACCGATCACCGCCGAGACGACGCACGTCTGCCTGGACATCGACACCTTCGTCATGGACAACAGCAACTCGAAGAAGGAAGGCGTCTCGCGGACTTACCAGAAGGTCGATGGCTACACCCCGATCGCCGCCTATCTGGGCAACGAAGGGTGGTGCCTGGGTCTGGAACTGCGTCCTGGCAAGCAGCACACCATGAAGGAGAGCAACGCCTTCCTGGAGCGGGTACTGCCTCGCGCCCAAGGCCTGACCGAGCAACCGATCCTGTTACGCGAGGACAGCGGCTTCGACAGCCAGGCGCACCTGGCGCTTCTCGAACAGCAGCGCCAGGTCTTTGCCGACGAGGGGCGCCGGCTCGACTATGTCGTCAAATGGAACCCGCGCGGCTCGGCCACGGCCGATCAGGATACCTGGTTGGCTGTGGCGGCGGACTACTGGGAAGAGCTGCGTCCTGGCAAGCGCCAGGCGCTGTGGACGCAGACCGTCTCGATCCACGACGACAACAAGACCGAATACGTCGTCCAACGCGTGATGCGCCTGGTCGAGCGCACCGCCGATCGCGATGGCCAGTTGCTGCTCGAACCGGACTATGAGTTGGAAGGCTGGTGGACCAGCCTGGACGAGGCGCCGGAGGCGGTGATCAAGCGCTACCAGGCGCATGCCA
>NZ_JBANSO010000072.1:0-2534 GCF_037070225.1 Vreelandella indica | reverse complement strand
CGCTCAAGTGGCTAAATGCCGATATTAAGATTACCCAGCCAGATGACCGGCTGGGTAAATGAATAAGGACAACAGGCGGTGGAAACGGCTCGAAATCGGGTTTTTCTACAGCCTCGTTAGGCTAAAAAATTAAGGGACGCAATGAACCGAATTGAAAAATTCTACACATGGTTTGATGAGTTATTTCCACAGGCCAATGATCAGAAATTGAACCAAGGCCTACCCCGCGTGTTAGCAACTATTTTGCTCGTAGCAGCAGCAATTGCGTTCTCTCTCCTTATCATAAATCTATATGTTTTTTCATTTACCGAAAAAATATCGGATCTAGGTACATTCGGCGATTTCTTTGGAGGCGTACTTAATCCAATACTTACGTTTCTAACTCTTTTTGGTTTGATTGCAACTATCGTTATTCAGAGGCAAGAATTAAGGCTATCTAGAATTGAATATGAAAAAACAGCAGATGCATTGAGTACGCAAGCGGTAGAGATTACTTTTTTTAACATACTTGATTTGCATCATAAAATTGTGGACAACCTAAAGGTCGATATAAATGAACTAAAAGCGAAAGGTGAGTTTACAGGGATTGCCGAAGAGGTTTTTCTAAATTTTATAAAGATGTCCAAAAAAACCACTTTTAATGGACGAGTGGCATTTGATGAGATTCTTGACTTCATTACATATGGGGCTAAGTCACCCGCTGAAATTTTAGAACGCTATAAGGCGATACAAGACAACCACAATCATGTTTTGGGTCACTATTTCAGAAATTTGTATCAAGCATTGAAAGTTATACATAGCCATGATGAAGGTGTAGTGAGCAAGGAAAATAAGAGGAAATATGCAAGTATTCTTCGATCTCAACTGTCTACAAAAGAGTTAGCCTTACTTTTTATAAATTGCCTAGAAGGCATTAGTGATACCGGTCGCTTTAAAAACTTACTCGTCGAATATAGCATGCTTGAACATTTGCCAATAAAAGAATACGAGGAAGCGTTTATTGTTGCGGGTTCTGTCTTGGCAAGTAAGGAGCAAGTAATGGAATACAAGAATAAAAAGGATTTTAGCTATGTTGATTTGCAAAAAACATTTGGTGGGGCTTTCGGGAAAAACAAAGGTATACCGTATAACTTGAAGCCTAACAAAGAAATCCAGCCGACCGCTGAAAGCGGCGGCTGATTTAGGCGTTAACTCCATATAGCTCTTACAAAATTTCAGGGATAGTAGAATAAAATGAAGCTAATTAATTTCTCTGTCACAAACTTTAGAAGCATAACTAAAGCGCATAAAGTTTCTTTGTCCCAAACCACCATTTTGATTGGACGAAATAATGAGGGGAAATCTAACCTCTTAAAATCGTTGGATATTGCCATGACGACATTGCAATACCATGCAATATCGGAAAGGCGGGGAGAGGCTTTTTTAGGCCCGAGAAGATATGCTCGAAAGGATGATTCTCATTACCTTTGGGAGCGAGATTTCCCAATAACACTTCAAGATAGGAAGTCCAGCGCTCAAACTATATTTAGGCTTGAATTTCTTCTGACTCCCGAGGAAATAGATCTATTTAAAATAGAAGTTAAGTCAAGGTTGAACGGATCACTTCCAATTGAAATCAGAGTCGGAAAAGACGATAAACCAAGCATTAGAGTGGTAGAAAAGCGAGGGGCAGGTGGGGCAGCATTAAATGCAAAGTCGGGAAGAATCGCTGATTTTATAGGTAAAAATATTACTTTTAATTATATTCCTGCTGTTCGTACTGATCACGAAGCTATGGAGGTTGTTAGAGTTATGCTGA
The DNA here is from genome assembly GCF_037070225.1 of Vreelandella indica. NCBI lineage: Bacteria > Pseudomonadati > Pseudomonadota > Gammaproteobacteria > Oceanospirillales > Halomonadaceae > Vreelandella > Vreelandella indica. Next base: position 736 of record NZ_JBANSO010000072.1, on the reverse strand, counting down.
TGCAAAGAATGCGTAAGCTTGAAGCTAATGACGATTACAAAGAAGCTCTTGAAACGATAAGAAAAATTCAAGAACCTGTATTAATAGAGCTAGGAGAGCAAATCAGAGAGCCTCTGCAAGAATTTTTGCCTAGTATAACAAATGTGAGTGTCACCATACCTGATGACAGCAGGCGCTCGTCATTTCGAAATGAATTCGAAATCATTATTGACGATGGAACTCCTACAAGTCTATTTTACAAGGGCGATGGAGTTAAAAGCTTGGCAGCTTTAGGTCTTCTTAAAAATAGAGGATCTTCAGTTGGCGCTTCAATTATTGCGATTGAAGAACCAGAATCACATTTACACCCTGCCGCAATACACCAGCTAAATGAAGTCATTATGACTCTGGGTGAAAATAATCAGGTTGTTCTTACCACACATAATCCACTGTTTGTAGATAGATCAGATATAAGGTCAAACGTTATCGTAAATAGCGGTAAGGCCGTTCCGGCTAAAAATATAGGTCAAATCAGAGATCTACTAGCCTGGATTTCTCACGGGGTATAAAAGAAAGCGGCTGAAAGTGTTAACGTTTCAGGGCCTTACACCAAAAACCAACACCAACCGCCGCTTCCTGCGTATTCCGCCCTATCGTGACCGCCCATTCCGTTTGAACGTGACCGTCTGTTCTGGATGATGGTGACCGCGCATTCCGTTTTATCGTGACCGATTTTGGGCAGTTTTCCGGAATCGCC
>NZ_JBANSO010000071.1:0-2596 GCF_037070225.1 Vreelandella indica | reverse complement strand
AAAGGGCTGCGTTCTGGCATTACTCAACAGCCACTCGCGCTGAAGATGCGAATCCTGATAAGCAATGCCAACAGCCAGTACCTTCAGACCGCTCAATCAGCGCCCTCGTGAATAAGGCGGGGTTAAGGCAGGTCATCACCAAAAACATATTGGCAAAGGTTAGCCACGTCTGGACGGCAAGAGGGTCATAGCCAGCAAAGGCTTGTTGCCAAAAAGGGACATTGTAAAAAACACTGAATATGACAACACCCCATAAGACAAGCTGCTCCGTACTTAATGTGGGGCGATAATGCCAAGCGGTGCCTACAATTTTTGAAGGCAATGACAGCAAAGGGGGCATTGAAAGGCTCTCTATATGAAAAGATTAATGAACGCTGGGGGGTAATAAGAATCTTGAAAGGACAAAGCTTACGGTCCAACAAATCATGACGGTCCAGAGGTCATGGGAGAGAAAGTGCGCCCCGCGGAACTGTTGAGTGATCCCAAACGTAAGGCCAAGCCCTAAGCCCAGTGCAAGCCCTGCCCATCGCCAGTGGGGCCGTATGGCGGCAAAAAAGAAGTAGAGGGCTATCCAGGTATACCCTGCGCTGGCATGCCCGGCGGGAAAGCAGGCGGACGCTGGCATTGAGGAAGGCCGTATGCTGAGCAAGCCAATAAAGTCGCGTGCCCCACCATAGCGAACTAAATCCCAAGGGCATTCCATGCTCACTAGGTGTTTAATCGTTGCTACAAGTAGCGCTGAAAGAAGCGTTGCGGAAAAAAGATATAAAAGCGGCGTGCGATACGCTTTAAGACGAGTAACCACGGTGCTTAGTATTAATAGGAGGAGTGTGGCTAAACCCATCGCCAAGCTTAGCCATTTACCGCCTTTGTGAAGAATATCTTGGGTAATTAAGGTGTTTTTCCATGCCCAAGCATTACCCTGAAGGCGATATATAAAGTCCGTTATCGTAAAATCTATGTTTAGAGTGCTGAAGGCTGACATGGCGATTATAAATAAAAGCCAGGCGGATGCTACGGGTTTGAAAGAATTTAGTAGAGCAGCACGCATAGCCACACACCCATCATCATAAAAATGGTCATCATGACGGCGGCAGCCCCCATGTCTTTAGCACGCCCGCTAAGTTCGTTATGTTCTAGTCCAATACGGTCAATGGTGCTTTCGATGGCGGAGTTAATGAGCTCCACTATCACTACAAGGGTGAGTGAAGAAAACAGCAATGCTTTTTCCACTGAAGTGGCATTAACAAAAAATAAAAAAGGGTAGAGGACGAGGCATAGCATCACCTCTTGTCTAAAGGCAGACTCATTTATCCAGCAAGCTTTTAAACCCGATACTGCATTCATAGAAGCGCGGAAGATGCGTTTGAAACCCGTGCCATTGGGTTTTGACGTCGTTGAAATAGGCAAGACAGTACTCTCGATAACGTAACAGTAGGGTCACTATAAAGTGCAAAACTTAACGAACAGTTATGCGCTTTAATTCAGTGGCTAGAATGCAAAGGGGCAGCGCTGGGTGGTGGTGTTACCCACTGTGTTGGTTGATTTGTTGCCGAGGCCGATTGAACGGGATCCGTTGCGTTTTGTCCGTTAAGATTAGTGCGTATGGCTTCTATTACCGTGCTGATTTCTGGGTGCCACAGAATAGTGTCATAGGCTTCTCGTGGTACGAAAGCGAGTGATTTTTTTTGGCGTACCAGGGAAATGGTGGCGACATCGAGTGCTGCCGCTAAGTGCATAGGCCCAGAGTCTGGCGTCACGAGTAACCGCGCACGTTCCAAAACCGCGGCAAAGTGGCGGATAGGAAGCGGTGAGCATAAGCTGCCATAAAGTGATGACTTCAAACGCTTCTCAATAGGTGCTAGAAGCCTAAACTCCTCCGGTCCAAGAAATACAATATAGCGTATTTTACGGGCTTCCATGGCATCGATAAGCATTAACCAAAATTCCAACGGCCAACGCTTGTTTTGATGCCCGCCTACGAAGATCGCAATAAAATTTGTATCTGGTGGTTGTTCGCTATGAAGGCTGGCTAGCTGTTGTATTTTCGTTATTGCCTGATAGCGTTCCTGCTCTGTTATCTGGAGCAATGGCCGGTTACGGCAAGCAACACCGAGCGGACGTGTTAAGTTAACGATGGCATCGTAGGCATGTGATGACGTACCTTCCGCCTCAATGCTGTACCAGCGCTGGTGACCTTTACCTGAACCCATGGTGTACCGTGCCCCTATTAACCGGGTCACTATAAAACCGCTCGTTGATCCTCCACTCACTTGTACCGCCAGGTCATAGCGTTGTGCTCGTAGACGTCGTAATAATGTCACACACTGCCAAGGTCGAAGAATGGCGCTTCTCGACAGTAAAAAGAAATAATCAACAGGTCGTTGTTGCAACAGTGGCCATGTTTTATCAGTCGCTAAATAGTCTATGCGCGCGGAAGGAAAACGTTCACGAAAAGCATCGATGACAGGGGTACTAAGTGCCTATTCAAAATTAATCGCGTGATCAGTTCCGTAACCACCGAGTAAGCGGTGTACCTCTTCATGTAGACGTTCAAACGAGAGATAGGCACTCAAGGGCAGCCAGGTGTACTTCA
>NZ_JBANSO010000070.1:0-2736 GCF_037070225.1 Vreelandella indica | reverse complement strand
CGACTGGCGCGGAACTTGACGTTGGGCATGGCACTGTCTGGGTGAATGGCGATATTCGCTATATTGCCATGCAGTTCAGTAGGTTAGAAGCATTCCTGGGGGCCGGTCTCACGGATTCAGGTTTCTAACAGCCTTTTTGCTTTCAATTCCCACTGAAAGCAAAAAGGGATTTTACCAGATTATTCAAATAATATTTTAAGGTGCATAAAATCTAAATTTATCTCAGCTCAGCACCCCCAGAGGGTGCTGAACTGCTTATTAATGGGCATCTCGGTTTAAATTCCGCTCGGCCGGGATATCACTCAGATACTCGACAAACTCCACTTCAAACACCGACGATTCGAGCAACGAACGGCTGCTTTTACGTTATGATGTATCACTTTTTATTTTCGACAAACCTTACGACAATCTGTCAGAGCGCCTTATGCCCTTTTCAAAGCTAGGATTATCCAGTCCTCTCGTTCAAGCGATTACCGAACTAGGTTACCAAACGCCAACGCCCATCCAGGAACAAGCGATTCCTGCCATTCTTTCGGGTAATGACTTAATCGCCACCGCACAAACAGGCACAGGCAAAACCGCTGCCTTTGTTCTGCCTCTGCTAGAACGATTCAGTAACGCGGGAACGTTACGCGGCAAACGCATACGTGCGCTGATTCTCGTGCCGACCCGTGAGTTAGCGGTTCAGGTCGAAGCCAATGTGGCTCAATACGCTAAACACACACACTTAACCTCTATGGCGATGTATGGCGGTGTGGATACGGAAGCTCAAAAAGCGCGCCTAATCGAAGGCGTCGATATTCTGGTCGCCACGCCGGGCAGATTGCTTGATTTGGCGCATCAGCGTGCGCTGCATTTTGATGAACTGAAAGTCATGGTATTGGACGAAGCAGACAGAATGGTCGACATGGGTTTTGCCGACGATATCCATAAAATCATAGAACGCCTGCCTGAAAACCGTCAGAACCTACTGTTTTCGGCCACCATCACAGACGACGTACGGGCGCTGGCCTACGACTTTTCAGATAGCAAGATGACCAATCTGGCGGCTGAAATATCGATTTCTCCCAACGTCCGCGCCGCCGCTAATGTCAAACAATGGCTAATCACCGTCGACAAAGACACTAAGTCCGCCTTGTTGAGTCACTTAATTAACGAACAAAAGTGGGATCAGGCGCTTATTTTTACCGAGAAAAAACACAATGCGGCCAAGCTTGTTGCTCAACTGGAAAAGCGCGGCATCACAGCGGACTCTATCCATGGCGATAGAAGCCAAGCAATGCGCGAAAAGATTTTGGCTCAGTTCAAATCTGGCGAACTAAAGTACTTAGTCGCCACGGGGGTTGCCGCGCGGGGCTTGGATATTGGTGAGCTGAGCCGTGTGGTGAATTACGATTTACCCTTCAAGCCAGAAGAGTATATCCACCGCATTGGCCGAACCGGCCGCGCGGGCGCCTCTGGTGAAGCCATCTCTTTAGTCGACATGAGTGACTTTAAAAACCTTTGTGCCATTGAAAGACGCTTAAAGAGCATTATTGAGCGCAAAGAGATTGCAGGGTTCCCGGTTCGAAAAGCAGTACCTGAATCAAACTTGAATTACAGAAAATAAAGTAATCGTTAACACTTACCCAAGAAGCTCACCTTTAAAAAGGATGGGCTTCTTTATTATCGATATTTCATGAATCCGGTAAAAACGCATCCAATAGCTCGGCATTCGTGGGATATTTATCCAATAACGCAAGCAACTTCTGCGCGCCTTCTACTGGCTTAGGCGCTGTCAAACCTCTACGCAGTGTCCTTACCTTTTCGATATCTTTTGCATCAATCAACAGCTCTTCGCGGCGAGTACTACTTTTGGCAATATCGATCGCCGGGAAAAGCCGTTGATTGGCCACGTCGCGCGATAACACGAGTTCCATATTACCCGTACCCTTAAACTCCTCGAAAATCACCTGATCCATACGGCTTCCCGTATCCACCAGCACGGTGGCCAGAATGGTGAGCGACCCACCGTTTTCGATCTTTCGCGCGGCGCCAAACAGTTTTCGGGGTATCTCCATTGCTCGGGAATCTAGCCCACCCGACATCGTACGGCCATTGCCCCGCTGCTCGGCATTATGAACCCGCGAGAGTCTCGTAAGAGAGTCGATCACAATCATCACATTATGACCTTCGCCTGCTTGCTTACGCGCCGTCTCAAGGAGCTTATCGGCCATACGCACATGGTGTGTGTAGCTTTCGTCTGAAGACGATGCATGTACTTCTGCCGACACACTGCGCTTAAAATCGGTCACTTCTTCAGGGCGCTCATCAATCAGCAAGGCATACAGCTTTATGTCAGGATGGGCCTCAGCCACGGCCTGACAGATATGCTTCAACATCGTCGTTTTGCCAGAGCCCGGCGGCGCAACAATCAACCCACGTTGCCCCATCCCAATGGGCGTAATCAAATCCATCGCTCGCACAGTAAGCTGCTTAGAACCAGGCTCTAAAGCAATGCGTGGGGAAGGATGAATAGCGACGCCATTTAAAAAACGTTTTTCGGGGTCGTTTGGGTATTGATCGTCAACGTCGTCGGCGGGCTTGGCGTCTACCTGTCTTTTCGCCTTCAAACCTAAGTGGTTATGCATAAGTTATAGAGTAATTAGTGCCGTAACCATTGCATACGTTTTTGACCGCTTCACAAAGCTTATCGAACGAACTGTAGGCTGTTAACGGTAGCCACCGGTATTTGAT